>CAZYTN010000145.1:0-5911 GCA_964650115.1 uncultured Sulfuritalea sp. | reverse complement strand
CGCCGGCCTTGGCCAACTGCTCCAGCAGGGCCGGCGCCGGCATTTTCAGCTCGGTCGCGAATTGGGAAACTGTCATCGAAGCCATGCCCTACCTCTCATTCTTCTTCGGCGAACCAGTGGGCACGCGCACCAGTGATCAGTGCCGTCGCCCGCGCGGCATCGATGCCGGTCATTTCAATCAACTCGTCGGTTGCCAGGTCGGCCAGTGAATCGCGATCAGTGACGCCGTTCTTGGCCAGCTTCGCTGCCAGCGGCTTGTCCATGCCTTCAAGCGACAGCAGGTCATCCGCCACCTTCTCCAGTTGCTCCTCGTCAACGATAGCCTCGGTCAGCAGCACGTTGCGCGAGCGTTCGCGCAACTCGGTCACGGTGGCTTCGTCGAAGGCGTCGATTTCAAGCATTTCCGCAAGCGGAACATAGGCGATTTCTTCCAGCGTGGAAAAGCCTTCCTCGATCAGGATATTGGCCACTTCCTCGTCGACGTCAAGCTTCTCCATGAACAGACCGCGGATCGAGCTGTGTTCGGTTTCCGATCTCTTCTGGGACTCTTCAATCGTCATCAGATTGATGGTCCAGCCGGTCAGTTCTGAGGCCAGACGCACGTTCTGTCCGCCGCGGCCGATGGCGATCGCAAGGTTGTCCTCATCGACCACGACATCCATCGCATGCTTTTCCTCGTCGACCACGATACTCTGCACTTCGGCCGGCGCCAGCGCGCCGATAACGAACTGGGCCGGATCGGCCGACCACAGAATGATGTCCACGCGTTCGCCGGACAGTTCGTTGGTCACTGCGGTCACTCGCGAACCGCGCATGCCGACGCAGGTGCCGATCGGATCGACGCGGGGATCATTCGACTTGACGGCAATCTTGGCGCGCATGCCGGCATCGCGGGCGGCGGCCTTGATTTCGAGCAGGCCGTCCTCGATCTCGGGCACTTCAAGCTCAAACAGCTTCATTATGAATTCGGGGGCCGTACGCGACAGGATCAACTGCGGACCTCTGGCCTGGCGATCGATTTTCATCAGCCATGCGCGCACGCGGTCGCCGGGACGAAGATTTTCCTTGGGGATCATCTGGTCGCGCGGCAGCAAGGCCTCGATGCGTCCCGCCTCGATGATGGCGCTGCCGCGCTCCATGCGCTTGACGGTGCCACTGACCAGGAATTCCTTGCGATCAAGGAAGTCATTGAGCAACTGCTCGCGTTCGGCATCGCGAATCTTTTGCAGGATGACCTGCTTCGCCGCCTGTGCGCCGATGCGGCCGAAATCGATGGGTTCCAGCTCTTCCTCGACGAATTCCTCGAGCGCGATGTCGGGAATCTGCTTTTGCGCAGCAGCAAGGCCGATCTGCTGTTCGGGGTCCTCGACCATGTCGTCGGGCACCACCAGCCAGCGGCGGAAGGACTCGTATTCGCCGGTTTCGCGATCGATGTCCACGCGCACGTCGGCTTCGTCGTTGGTGCGCTTCTTTGTCGCCGACGCCAACGCCATTTCAAGGGCGCCAAAGACGATGTCCCGCGGCACATTCTTTTCGCGGGCCAGGGCATCGACCAACAGCAGCAATTCACGGCTCATGTGAGTCCTCCAGCATTAATCAGAACTTCGGCACCAGGCGCGCGCGATCGATATTCTCGAGCGCGAACTGATGCAGTGTTTCATTCATTCGCAGGCACACCGTTGCAACTCCACCTTCTTCCCGCAGGCCCTCCAGCACGCCGCTGAAGTTGCGCTGTTTACCCAGCGGAACACGCAATTTCAACTGCACGTCCTGCCCGGCAAAGCGCCTGTAGTCGGCGGCTTTGACCAGCGCTCGATCGAGTCCGGGAGATGAGACTTCAAGGCGGTCATAGTCGACGTTCTCAACCATGAACACCCGGCTGAGCTGGCTGCTCACAATCGCGCAGTCCTCGACGCTGATGCCGCTCTTCTCCGTCTGCGCGCTTTCCGGCCTGTCGATAAAGACGCGCAGCAGCCGGGCGCGCGGACTGGTCTCGAATTCGACCAGTTCGTAGCCCAAACCAACAACAGTCGCCTCAATCAAATCAAGCAGTTGCATGAAAACTCACAAACTCGTCGCACAAATAGAAAATGGGCCAAAAAGCCCATTCCTTCTCTCTCCCGAGAACACGGTGCCAACCAAAGCCGCGCGATTATAGCAGAGGCATCATTTCTCTGCCAAATCAAATCGATTGCCGTCGCCGCCAAGGACCTGCTGGTTCTGGTCGAAACCGTCTTCGCCATCCGGATACATACCCTCTGCGCCAGGCACAGTCGACTTAAGTTCCGGCGGCAGCAGCTTCAGCAGTTCCTGCACTTCGCTTTGCTCCAGATCCCGGCATTGACCGCGTTTCAGGCGCGGCGACAGGTGCACCGGTCCGTAGCGCACGCGCATCAGGCGGCTGACCAGCAGGCCTACCGCTTCGAACATGCGCCGCACCTCGCGATTGCGTCCTTCCGTCAGAACCACTCGGTACCAGCGGTTGGAACCCTCGCCGCCGGCTTCGGCGATAAAGCTGAAACTGGCCAGGCCGTCTTCGAGCTGGACGCCGTTGCGCAAGCGCTCGAGCATTTCCGGGGTCGCCTCACCCAAAACACGCACAGCGTATTCGCGCTCGATTTCATAGCGCGGATGCATCATCCGATTGGCCAGGCCGCCGTCGTTGGTGAACAACAGCAGGCCGCAGGAATTGAAGTCCAGCCGGCCGATCGACACCCAGCGCCCGCTCTTGAGCCGTGGCAACCGGGCAAACACGCTCGGGCGGCCATCCGGGTCGTCCTTGGAAACTATCTCGCCCTCAGGCTTGTGATAGACCAGCACGCGCGGCAGGCGCAGGAGGAATTTGAGCTGCACCAGCTTGCCATTGAGGCGGATCTTGTCTTCCGGGCCGACACGCTGACCCACGTGCGCCGGCAGACCATTGACGCTGACACGCCCGGCGACGATCCATTCCTCGAGCTCGCGCCGCGAACCGTAGCCGGCATCGGCGAGCGCCTTGTGCAGCTTGGGCGGATCGATGAATACGGGGTCGTTGCGACGCCTGGCGTGGGCCGGCAGCGCCGAACCGCCGCGCAAGCGCGGAACATCCGCCGTGGGTCCCGGAGATCCCTGCGGCGACCTGAAAGGACTAGCCTTGCGGTTCTGGCGCTGCGACGAGGCCTTCGGATTGCGGCTCGGTGAGGTCGAGTTGCCCGTCGGCACCGGATTCGGCTGAGCCGTGCTCTGACTGCGGCGCTGACTACTGCTCTGCCGCTTGCCTTGACCCGGCGTGTTCGGCGTCCGATTCTTCGGCCCGCGTCTGGACCGAGGTGGCTTCGGGGATTGCGGATTGTCCAAGGTCCATCACCCTTTCAATTTCAGTCAGTGGCGGCAGCTCGGTGAGACTGCGCAAGCCGAGGTCGTCGAGAAACCTTCGCGTCGTTGCATACAGTGCCGGCCGCCCGGGCGCGTCGCGATGCCCGACCGCATCGATCCAGCCGCGCCCTTCAAGCGTCTTCAGAATATTCGGCGAGACCGCCACCCCCCGTATGTCTTCGATGTCGCCACGCGTCACGGGCTGACGATAGGCGATGATTGCCAGCGTTTCCATTACCGCCCGAGAATACTTCGGCGGCTTGTCGTTCTTCAGCCGGTTCAGGTAGGACTGGTACTCCGGACGGGTCTGGAAGCGCCAGCCGGAAGCCAGTTGCACCAGTTCCGCACCCCGGTTCGCCCAGTCGCGGCGAAGGTCGTCGAGCAGTGTACGCCAGGTATCGTCATCGAACTCCTGATCGAAGAGCTTTTTCAGCTCGGACAGGGGCAATGGCTCGGCAGCCACCAGCAGCGCGGCTTCCAGCACGCGCTTGTAGTCATCAGGTTTGTATAGCGGCAGCATCGGGGAGCTTCACGTAAATGGGCGCCAGGGCCTCGTTCTGGGTAATTTCGATCAGCGCTTCGCGCGCCAGTTCGAGCATGGCGAGAAAGCTCACCACCATCCCCTGGGCGCCCAGGGTGATGTCGAACAATTGGTCGAACACGACATAGCCACCGCCCTGCAGCCGGCGCAGGATGATGCTCATGTGCTCGCGCACGGAGAGTTCCTCGCGATGGATCTTGTGGTGCTGGTGCACCCGGGCCTGTTTCATCAGCGACAGCCAGGCCACCTGCAGATCGTGCAGGCTGACTTCGGGCTGGCGCTCGACCACCTTGTCGGCAATCCACACGGTGATCCATTCGTAGTCGCGCCCCGCCTGCGGCATCTCGTCCAGCTTTGCCGCCGAAGCCTTCATGCGTTCGTATTCGATCAGGCGGCGCACCAGTTCGGCGCGTGGATCTTCCGGCTCGCCATTCTCCGCCTTGGGCGGACGCGGCAGCAGCATGCGCGACTTGATCTCGATCAGCATGGCCGCCATCAGCAGGTATTCGGCGGCAAGCTCCAGATTGCCCTTGCGCATCGCTTCGACGTAGACCAGATACTGCGCCGTGAGCGGCGCCATCGGAATGTCGAGAACATTGATATTGGCGCGGCGAATCAGGTAGAGCAGCAGATCCAGCGGCCCCTCGAAGGAATCGAGGATGATCTCCAGCGCGTCGGGCGGGATGTACAGGTCGCGCGGCATTTCGGCCATGAACTCGCCATAGACCCGGGGCCGATGCTCTGCAAGCAGCGCATCCGCCGCAAAAGTCGGCGCTGGCGATGCGGCAAGCTGCACGCCAGCCTGACCGGAAATGGCGTTTTCGATCACGAGTAGTCGAGTCCTATCGCTTCGCGCACATCGCGCATTGTGTCCTGGGCCAGCTTGCGCGCCTTTTCGCAGCCGTCCGCGATGATGTTCTTGACCAGTTGCTGATCTTCCTCGTACATCTTCGCCCGCTCATGCATCGGCTCCTGCTCCCGCAGCACGCCATCGATCACCGGCTGCTTGCATTCAATGCAGCCGATACCGGCCGAGCGACAGCCGCTTTGTACCCAGCTCTTGACGTCGTCGCCGGAATAGATCAGATGGAACTGCCACACCGGGCACTTGTCGGGATCTCCGGGGTCGGTGCGCCGCACGCGCGCCGGATCGGTCTGCATGGTACGAATCTTCTTGCCGACCGTCGCGGCGTCTTCGCGCAGGGTGATGGTGTTGCCGTAGGACTTGGACATTTTCTGGCCGTCCAGACCGGGCATGCGCGAAGCATGGGTCAGCAGGGAATCGGGTTCGACCAGGATCATCTTGCGCGTGCCCTCAAGCCAGCCAAAGAGGCGCTCGCGGTCGCCCAGGGAGAGGCTCTGCGCCTCGTTCAGCAATTCGTGCGCCTGTTCCAGCGCTTCACTCTCACCTCGCTCCTGATAGCGGGTGCGCAACTCGTCGTAGAGCCTGGCACGCTTGCTGCCGAGTTTCTTCACCGCCTCGCGGGCCTTGTCCTCGAAGCCCGGTTCGCGACCATACAGGTGGTTGAAGCGGCGTGCGATCTCGCGCGTGAATTCGACGTGAGGCACCTGGTCGTCACCGACCGGCACGCGATTGGCACGATAGATAAGGATGTCGGCGGCCTGCAACAGCGGATAGCCGAGAAAGCCATAGGTCGTCAGATCCTTGTGCGACAGCTTTTCCTGCTGGTCCTTGTAGGTCGGCACGCGCTCGAGCCAGCCCAGTGGCGTCATCATCGACAGCAGCAGATGCAGTTCGGCGTGCTCGGGCACCTTGGACTGGATGAAGATGGTCGCCTGCGAGGGATCGACGCCCGCCGCCAGCCAGTCGATGACCATCTCGTAGGCGTTATCGGTGATGGTGCCCGGCTCGTCGTAGGCCGTGGTCAGCGCATGCCAGTCGGCGACGAAGAAGAGGCAGGGATACTCGTGCTGCAGCTTGATCCAGTTGGCAAGCACGCCATGGTAGTGGCCGAGGTGAAGGCGCCCGGTAGGGCGCATGCCGGATAGAACTTT
>CAZYTN010000144.1:0-5968 GCA_964650115.1 uncultured Sulfuritalea sp. | reverse complement strand
TCGAGGATCCCGACCTGGGTTGCCGTCTCGCCAGCGCCGACTTTCGGCACTGGATTTCGTCGCGCCTGCGGGTGCGGCACCGCCAGCCTGGGCTGTGGCATTACGCGAAGGAACTGCTGCCGCGCACGCGGCATTACATCCACCTGTTCCGCCAGTACGGCGCCTTCAATCCGATCATGGGCGGCGCGGCGGAAGGCGGCTACCGTCTCATGTTCGCCAGCGGCCTGCTGCTGGCAATCGCCGGCCTCGCGCTTGGTCGGTGGGGCGTCGCAGCCGCGGGAGCGGCGTCATTCGCGCTTGCTGTCTGGAGCATGCGCCACATCGTCGCACGACTCGCGCACAGCGATGGCCCGATCGCCCTGCCGGCGGCGCTCTGGTTTCATGGCGTGACCACAACGGCGATCTGCATGGGTGGCGTGCTCGGCGTGGCGGATAGTGCGCGCTTCGCGACGCGGCGGCGGATGGTCGATGCCGCCGTGGTGCTGGCTTGGGCGCGCAGCCTGATCAAGCCAAACGCCGTCGGCTACCTGATCCAGTTCGTCACGCATCGCTGCAATGCGCACTGCCGGCATTGCTTCGACGATCCGCAACGCCAGAGCATCGGCGTCGACCAGGAACTCAGCCTGGAGCGCATCCGCGCGCTGGCAAGGAGTGTCGGCCGCATCGGCCACCTCTCGCTGACCGGCGGCGAGCCGCTGTTGCGCACAGACATGGCGGAGATCATCGCGGCCTACTATGCTGGTGGCGTGCGCTCGTTCAGCGTGTCGACCAACGGTTCCTACCCGGAGCGGATCGAAGCCCTGCTGGCGCGATTGCCGGAGGTGGCGCCATACGCGCGGGTCATCGTGACGATTTCAGTGGATGGTATCGGCTCTTTGCACGACCGCCTGCGCGGCCTGCCCGGGCTGTATGAAAAGGCGGAACGGTCCTTGCGGCTGTTGTGCGCCGCCCGCCAGTGGTTGCCCCAGTTGCGCGTGCATGGCTGCTTCACCCTGACCGCGGCCAATGCGGCGGCTTTTGCCGGCACGTTGGCACGTTTGAAGGCGATGGGTCTCGATCAGATCGAACTCAACCGGCTGCGCGGCGCCCCCGCCGATTCCCTGTTGCGCGGCAGCGATGCGGCAAGCTACGCGCGGGCGGCGCGCGATGTCGGACAGGCGAACGGCGGCGCGGCCGGACTGTCCTGGTTGTTTGCGCGGCTCGATCGGGCGATGTTCACTATCGTGCGGCGACCCGAGGCGCCGTGGCCATGCGGACACTGCCTGGCCGGCAGGCGACTGGTGGTCATGCATGCCGATGGCGAGGTGCTGCCCTGCGAGGTGCTGCGCAGCCATCGCCCTGCTGACGCAAGGACCTACGCGAATTTCACGCTGGGCCGTCTGGAGGATTTTGGTGACGATTTGTCCGCGCTGCTGGCGACGCCGCAGGCGCGGCGCATCACCGACTATATTCGCGACAGTGAATGCCGCTGCTCCTTCGAATGCGCCATTTTCACCACCATGGCCTACCGGCCGTGGCGCCTGGGCCGTGTGATGCGTGCCGGCGGCACCGCTGACACAGTGCCCGGCGGCGATCTGGCCTACCCAATCCGCGCACAGGCAGAGCATCGTGCAGATTGAGCGCCCGCCAACATCGCTGCCGCTCGCCGACGAGCCGGCCCACGGCGAGCCTGCCAGGCGCGGCGTGCTGCTGGCGCTGGCCTCGCTGCGTCTGACGCTGGTCAGCCTGGTCCTGCTGCTGGCCGCGGTGGTCTTCATCTACGGTCGCGAAGACGTGGCCGGCGTGACCATGCCGCTGGTCCTGCCGCTGTCGATGCTGTCGATCAACCTGCTCGCGGCGATGGTGACCAACAAGGCCTTCCGCCGGCAACTGCCCTTGCTGGTATTTCACCTGGCCCTGCTTGCCATCATCGTACTGGTGGCCGTGGGCCGCCTGACCTATCTGCGGGCCACGACCGAAGTCGTGACGGGAGGCGAGCACCATGGCATGGATCGCATCCAGTCGGGTCCATGGCACCGGGGTGCGAAAGACGAAGTGCAATTCGAAAATCTAGGATTCGACATCGAGTACAAGCCCGGTTTGCAGCGTGATATGACCGTGAATCGGGTGCGCTGGCGCGATGAACTGGGCATCCCGCGCACCATGGAAATCGGCGATCAGGTGCCGCTGGTGATCCGTGGCTACCGCTTCTACACTTCATCGAACAAGGGCTTTGCCGCCTTGTTCCGCTGGGAACCGCAGCAGGGCAAGGCCGAACTGGGGGCGGTGCACTTTCCCAGCTATCCGGCCAACAGGGAGCAGCAGACGGCAAGCTGGCGGCTCGGCAACGAGGAACTGCGCATCAAGCTGAATATCCCCGGGCAACTGATCGATCCGGAGACGGCGAGCCGCTTTCGTTTGCCGGGCCGCCACGACGTGACGGTCGATTTTTCCTGGCGCGTCGCGACCCTGCAGCCGGGTGAATCCGTGCTGGTCCCCGCCGGCCGCCTGGTCTATGTCGGCTTGACGACCTGGATGGGCTACAACGTGTTTTACGACTGGACCATGCCCTGGCTGCTCGCCGCCTGCGCCCTGGCGGTGCTGGCGCTGGGCTGGCACTTCTGGAGCAAGTTTGCGCAGCGTCCCTGGCAACCTGGCTAGGCCCTGCGGGCTTTGCGGCGAGGGTCTCGCGTCATTCGATCCTGAAAACGCCCATCATCCCCGCTGCGGCGTGCTCGAGGATGTGGCAATGAAACATCCAGTCGCCTCGCTCTTCGGCAACAAAAGCGATCTGCAACTCGTCCCAGGGATTCATGAATACCGTATCGCGCCATTCCTCGAATTTCGGTTTGATGCCGTTGTAGCTGAGGACACGAAAGAAGTGCCCGTGCAAGTGAATCGGATGCACAAAGCCGGTGCTGTTGGCGATCGAGATAACATGGGTTTCGCCGTGTTTCAGAAACAGGATGGGTTCGTGGGCGCGCGACTCCTCATGTGCGGCGTAGCTGTTGACCGTCCACGCCAGCCCGTATTTCGTCAGCATTTCGCGATAGCCGATGTCCTTGCCGTCCACCCGGCCAATAACCGGCGGCCCGGCGTCGCCGCCGCGAAAGTCGATGGAATGTGCCACGGGCTTTTTCAGGTTGAGTCGTGGCAAGTCGTTTTTTGGCAGGTTCATCGGCGCATTCCACACGGTGGTCTGCAGCGGGGCGGCGGCCGAGTAGGCGATGGTGGCCAGCACCGCGCGCGACGTGCTGTCGCTGACGGCGAAGCGGCTTTCGGGCGCGCCGGCGCAATCGATGACGAGGTCGATGCGCATGCCCGGTCCGAGCAGCACGGAATCATCCTGGGGCTTGTGCGGCGTGACGCCTTGCCCGTCGAAGGCGATGATCATGGGCGCGTGTCCGGCGAAACCCAGGCGGAACACCCGCGCCGTTGCGGCATTGATGAGTCGCAGACGGATCCGCTCGCCGCTGCGCACATCGAGCGTCAGGCCCGCACCGGCGACCTCGCCGTTGATGCTTATGAGCTGACCCAGTCGCCCCTGGCCGGCGTGTTCGGTAACGCTGCCAAACAGGGCATGTTCGCCCGTCGCAGCGTCCAGCTTGAAATCCGACATCACCCACGTGACATCCTTATTGACCTCGATGGGCTTCTCCTCCTCTACGATCAGGGCGCCGAAGAGTCCGCGGCCCACTTGTTCAAAGCTCTTCTGGTGGGGGTGATACCAATAGGTGCCGGAGTCCTTGAGTTCGAACTGATACAGAAAACTGGTTCCCGGCTCGATCGGCGGCTGGGTGACAAATGGGACGCCGTCCATCGCGTTCGGCACGCGCAGACCGTGCCAATGCACGGTGGTCAGCTCGGGCAAGGCGTTGTCGATACCGATGGAGACCTTGTCGCCCTTGCGCAACCTGAGCAGCGGCCCCGGTACCGAGTCGTTGAAGCCCCACAGGGTGGTCGGCGCGCCGATGCCGTGAAACTGGCGTTTGAAAGACCCGGCACGCAGCCGGGTGGTCGATTCGGCGGCGCGAGCCAGAGGAGAAAGCAGGCCGCCACCCAAAGCCATGCTGCCCAGTGCAAGCGCGCTCGCGTTCAAAAAACTTCTTCGTTTCACGTGTTTGTTCCAGGCAGTGGCGAATGGTGCTCGAGAAGCGTCAGCGGCGCCGGCGGCGGCCCTGCTGTGGCGCGACCTGATCCTGTGCGGCAAAGAAGTGTGCGGCGGCGGTGAGGTCCTCGTCGCTCAGATCCTTGTAGGCGCCGTCCATCAGGAAGGGAAACTTGCGCTCTCCGGCTTTGAAGGCCAGTGTCTGGGTAACGAGATAGCTCAGATCCTGGGCGGCCATCAACGGTGCCTCCTTGTCCGAATCACGGCCGTTGTCCACGTGGCAGTCGGCACAGCGCTTGAGATAGATCGCTTCGCCGCGGACCGCAAGCTCGGGTTTCGTCGCGGACTTCGGACGCTCCGCCTTCTGTTGTGCGTAATGTTTTGCCAGCGCAGCCGTGTCAGCCGCGGGTATGTCGCGATGGTCTTTTACCTTGGTGGAACGCTTGCCCTGCTGGAAGGCGTTGATCATGTTGGTCAGCAGATGCTCCTGCTGGCCATTGATGTGCGGAACTCCGGGCTTGAAGCCGAGGCCATCGGTGCCGTGGCATTCGCTACAATTGCGGATAATTTCCGTAGTCTCGGCTCCCTGGACGCTGCTTGCGGTGGAACCGAACAGCAATGCCGCGGTCACTAGCCAAGTGCCGAAGCACGCTTTCCCGACGTTTCGGGTTGATGAATTCTTTCCCATACTTGATGATCCTTTATTTGATGATCCTGGCACCCGCAATATTTCACGGTTACCGGGTTTCTGCTGAAGTCGCTCGTACCAAGCAAACAGCGTGCTAGTTTTCTGAGATGGAACAGCGGGAACTGCAGATTCTCTGGGTGGCGGTGGTCGCCTACGTGCTCTCCGGCGTCGTGGCGATTTTCGGCGTGGTGCTGAAAAAGACCCCACACCGCTTCGTCCTGGGCAGTCTGATCCTGGGCCTGCTGTTGCTCAGCGTATCGCTGGGCATGCGCTGGGAACGCCTGGGGCACGGTCCCTTCATCACGATGTTCGAGGTGCTGGCGAGCAATGTCTGGAGCTTCGGCCTGATTTTCGCCATTGCCTATTGGCGCTACCCGTCGATTCGCGGCACCGCGGCGGTGGTGATGCCGATCATTTTCATCATGCTGGGCTGGATGACGTTGTCGAGCACGCACGAAGGTCATTTCCCGCAAACCTTCCGCACGCCCTGGCTGTATATCCATGTCGGACTGTCCAAGGTATTCCTCGGCACGGTGCTGGTGGCAGTGGGTATGGCCGGGGTGATTCTGCTGCGCCGCGCCGGGATCGGGGTGTCGCGCTTTGCCGGGCTGCCGGCGGACGAACGTCTCGACGATCTGGCTTATCGTTTCATGGCGCTGGGCATCATTTTCCAGACCCTGATGCTGATTTCCGGCGCGATCTGGGCGCAGGACGCCTGGGGCCGTTACTGGGCCTGGGATCCGCTGGAGACCTGGTCCTTCATCACCTGGATCATGCTGGCATTCGCCTTGCATTGGCGTTTGACCATGAAAAGCTCCCCGGTGGTTGGTTCCTGGATGATTCTTGCGGTCTTCGCTTTCGCCTTCCTGACTTTCTTCGGCATTCCCTTCATTTCGGAATCGCCGCACAAGGGCGCGGTATGAGGCTTCGGCTGCCGTGAGGCTCGATTCCATGCTGCCGCAGCAGCGCCATGAAGCGGGGGCACAACTCGCCCTTGGCTGGCTGGTGCTGGCCACGGCCGCCGTCGCGGCGTCGAGCCTGTTTGCGATCCTGATCGTAATGGCCCGCGTTCCCGGAATCGGGGCACTGTTTCCCGGAACCGAGTTTTACCGCGTGGCGCTGACCCTGCATGTCGATCTGTCGCAGTGGGTCTGGTTCATGGCCTTTGCCGGCATGCTCTGGAGCCTGGCGGC
>CAZYTN010000143.1:0-6005 GCA_964650115.1 uncultured Sulfuritalea sp. | reverse complement strand
GCGCCGACTTCCAGATTGGTGACTCCCATCAGGCTGCCGACAAGTTGCGCGTTGGGTCCCCAACCGGCGTCGCTGATGACATTGATCATGGCACTGCCACCTTGCCAGCCGGCCGCTTTTTCGAGATCCATTTTCAGTTTCAGGTCGATGTGGCTGACGGTCCTGCTGCCGTCCTTCAGCGCCCCGCGATTGCGCAGGGCATCGACCTTGATGCCGCCTTCGAACAGGAATCCGTTTTTCGCCGCCGCACTGCGGGCTCCGCCCCAGTCGCCGCTCAGGGTGTCTTGCGCGAAGTCGGGAGCGGATCCATCGCCGGCCAGCGCGGATGTCGAGAGGGCGAGAAATGACAAGGCGACAAACGCGGAGCCTCGATTGGCGACCGGCTTTTTCAAGGGGCAGGGTGATCCGTGTAGCCCGCGGTGCCACCGGCATAGAAGGTGGCCGGATCCCAGATTGCGATCAGCGCGTTGGGCACGGCGTCCGCATGGTCGGCGCGGCAGCGCATCATCGGCGCCATGACGATGCGGTTGCGCAGCGCGAGCGCCGGATTGGAAAAGGTGTCGAAGGGCATGGGCATTCCAGTCTGAAAGCGGAAGGCTGAAGGCGGATTCTACCCAAGCGACAGGCGATACACGCGCGCCCGGGACGGGGACGGTTGCCCATGGGATAGAATTTGAACAGCCCTCCAAACGGGAAGTGCCGTGCCGCGAATTCCTGCCCTGCTGTTCCTGTTGTGCTGCTGGTCGTGCCACATCGGCGCCGGTTTTGCAGCGGTGCGCCTGATGCCTGGCGTCGCGTCGTTTGCCCTGGCAACCCAGGTTTCGATAATGGAAGATCCGGGCGGTGACCTGTCGCTGGCCGATGTCCAGCGCCGCGGCAATGAGTTCAGGCCCGCGCAGGTAGCGGGCGGCGCGGCGATCAACTTCGGTTATTCGTCTTCTGCCTGGTGGTTGCGCATGGAGCTTGAACCAGACCCGGCCGTGCCGCGCGACTGGTTGCTGGAAGTCGCTTTCCCAACGCTGGACAGCGTCGAATACTTCGGTCCCGGCGGCGAACGCATGGTTACCGGCGATCGCCTGCCCTTTGCGCAGAGGCCACTGGCGCATCGCAACTTGGTGTTTCCCGTGCATCTGCTTGAAGCGGGCACCAGCACCGTCTGGTTGCGGATCGCCTCCGAAGGCACGCTGACGGTTCCCTTGCGCTTGTGGCAGGGCGAGGCTTTCTGGCAGGATTCGCACGCCAGCTATGCAGTGCTTTCGGTCTATTTCGGCATGTTGCTGGGGCTGGCGCTCTACAACCTGCTGCTATGGTTCTCTCTGCGCGACCATAACTATCTGACCTATGTCCTGTTCGCGATCAGCATGGCCGTCGGGCAGCTTTCTCTCAACGGGCTGGGCAACGAGTTTCTGTGGCCCGACTGGCCAGCGTGGGGCAACCTGGCTTTTACCATCGGTTTCGCCGCTGCCGGCCTTTTCGGAGCGCTGTTTACCCGCGGCTTTCTTGAGACACGCCGCAATTTGCCGCGGCTCGACGGAGCCGTGATCGGCCTCGCCGCGTTGTTTGCAGTCTGCATAGTGGCCGCACTGGCCGCGCCCTATCGTCTGGCCGCCATCCTGACCTCCCTGACCGGCGTCACGTTTTCCGTGGTGGCGGTGCTGGCGGGCCTGCGCTGCTGGCGAGCCGGCCAGCCCGGTGCGAGCACCTTCCTGCTGGCGTGGACCGTGCTGCTGCTGGGCGTCGCGGTGGTCGGCCTGCGCAACCTGAACCTGCTGCCCACCACGTTCGTCAGTTTCTACGCCATGCAAATGGGATCGGCACTGGAAATGCTGCTCCTTTCATTCGCCCTGGCGGATCGGATCAACGGTCTGCGGCGCGAGAAGGATGCGGCTCAGGGCGAGGCACTGGCGGCCAAGCAGCAACTGGTGGGGGCGCTGCAACGCTCGGAGGCGAGTCTCGAACGGCGCGTGGCCGAACGCACGGGGGAACTGGAGGAGGTCAATGCCCGGCTGCGCGAGAACGAACGCCAGTTGCAGGCACTGGCCCATACCGATACGCTGACGGGCCTTGCCAATCGCCTGCTGTTCGATGCGCGTCTGGAGCAATCCATGCAGCATGCGCGGCGCAGCCATGGACAGATCGCCCTGCTGCTGGTCGATCTCGACCATTTCAAGCCGATCAACGACGGCTACGGCCACGCCATCGGTGACGAGGTGCTGCGCAGCGCGGCGGAGCGCTTCCGTGCCGCGGTACGCGAGGTGGATACCGTGGCGCGGCTGGGCGGCGATGAGTTTGCCATCGTGCTGACCGCGCTCGGCGGCGGCGCCGATGCCGAGCGCATGGCGCAAAAGATCATAGCCGGTCTGCGCGAGCCGATGCGGGTACTCGGCTTGCCGCTGGAAATCACGGGCAGTGTGGGTGTTGCAATGTTTTCCGGGGGCGAGCTGTCTCCGGCGGAACTGCTGCGGCGCGCGGACCAGGCGATGTATGCGGCGAAGGAAGCCGGACGCGGGTGCTACCGGGTGTTTGCCGGCTAGGAGCTGGCTTGCCCGGCTGCGGTCAGGCCAGGCGCGCGAACGCTTCGATGACTTCTGCGGGCGCCTGTACCAGTTCGATCAGCACGCCTTCTCCGGCAATCGGGAACTGCTCGCTGGCCTTCGGGTGCAGAAAGGTGATGTCGTAGCCGGCGGCGCCTTTGCGGATGCCACCCGGAGCAAAGCGCACGCCCTGCGCCGTCAGCCATTCCACAGCTTTTGGGAGATCGTCGATCCAGAGTCCGACGTGGTTGAGCGGCGGTTCGTGCACCGCCGGTTTTTTTGCCGGATCGAGCGGTTGCATCAGGTCGACTTCCACCTTGAAGGGGCCGCTGCCCATCCGGGTGATGTCCTCGTCCACGTTTTCCCGCTCGCTGACGTAATTGCCCGTCACGGCAAGGCCGAACATTTCGACCCAGAGCTTTTTCAGGCGCTCCTTGGAGGGGCCGCCGATGGCGATCTGCTGGATGCCTAGTACCTTGAACGGGCGGGTCATCGGGCTATCCTCGTGGCGACGCTTTGGGAATCAATGTTTCTTTTCGATGGACTGGCGGATGCAGTCCAGCAGGGTATCTTCGTCGTAGGGTTTGCCCAGGTAGTGATTGACGCCGATTTCCTCTGCGTGCTGGCGGTGCTTGTCGGCGGTTCGCGACGTGATCATGATGATCGGAATATGTTGCAGGCGCTTGTCGCCGCGAATGTTGCGCGCCAGCTCGAAGCCGTCCATGCGCGGCATTTCGATGTCCAGCAGCATGACGTCGGGCATCACGTCGGCCAGTTGTTCGAGCGCATCGACGCCGTCCTTGGCGGTCAGGACGTGATAACCGTGACGGGCCAGCAGCCGACCGCTGATCTTGCGCACGGTGAGCGAATCGTCGACCACCATGACGGCGGCGGCAGCGGCAGGAGCAGCGGCAGGAGCAGCAGCGGCGGTATCCTCCACGGCAACGGCGGGAATCTCCGCCGGGGCGGTTTCTGCCTGCGCCGGCGCGGCGCGGGCGAGGGCGCGCGCCGTCAGTGCGATCGGGTTGATGATCAGTGCAACCTCGCCGTTGCCCAGCACCGTGGCCCCGGCCAGGCCGGGTACGCGCGCCAGCTGCGGCCCGACGGCCTTGACCACGACTTCCTGATTGCCGGAAAGGCTGTCGACTTCCAGTGCGACGCGCTCGGTCCCGCCCTTGATCAACAGCATCCAGTGTCGGCGCTGCAGGGGCGGGGTGGCGTCCTTTTCGCCCAGCAATGCGGCCAGATAGTGGTAGGGATAGCGATTTCCCAGCCACTCGGTGCTGCCTTTGCTGCGTATCTGTGCCGCGGCGTCGGGCTTGTGCTCGGTGGCCTGCTCGATCATCGAGGACGGAATTGCGTAGCGTCGATTGCCGGCAGTGACCAGCACGGCCTGTGTCACCGCCAGCGTCAGCGGCAGGTAGACGCGGAATGTGGCGCCGCGCCCGGTGACCGAAGAAATTTCGATGCGGCCGCCGAGACTGGCCGTCTCGTTTTTCACCACATCCATGCCGACACCCCGACCGGCCAGCGTCGTGACCTCCTTGGCGGTGGAGAACCCGGCTTGCAGGACCAGTTGCGCCAGGGCCGCGTCGTCGGTTTTCGCTTCCGCTGCAATCAGGCCGTGTTCGACGGCGCGGCTCCGTATGCGCTCGAAATCGAGGCCGGCACCGTCGTCGGCGATGGAAACCACGATTTCATTGCCTTCCTGCGCCAGTGAAAGGGTGATCTGGCCGATCGGCTCCTTGCCGGCTGCCGTGCGGGTGGCTGTGTCTTCGAGACCATGGGCAACGCTGTTGCGCAGCATGTGCTCGAGCGGACCGGCCATCTTGTCCAGCACCGAGCGATCGAGTTCGGTCTGGCCGTGGCGGATGTCGAGGTTGGCGCGCTTGCCGGTATCCTTGGCCGCCTGCCGCACCACGCGATGCAATCGTTCGGCCAGGCTTTCGAAGGGCACCATGCGCACGCCCATCAGGCGCTGCGACAGTTCGCGGGAGAGGCGTGCCTGTGCGGCCAGGGCAGCGTTCGTCTGGTCGAGATTGCGCATCAAGTTCTGCTGCACGGTCGCGACGTCGTTCACGCTTTCCGCCATCATCCGCGCCACCTCCTGGAAGCGGGTGAAGCGGTCGAACTCGAGCGGATCGAACTCCAGCGAGCGCTCGCTGGCCAGTGCCTGTTGCGATTGCATCTGCGACTCGGCCTGGATCTCGACTTCGCGCAGTTGCTTGCGCAGGCGAATCACGTTTTCCGTGAGCTCGAACAACGATCCTTTCAGGGCCAGCAGTTCGCCCTCGATCCGGCCGCGGGCGATGGCAACTTCACCCGCTTCATTGACCAGTTGGTCCACCAGATCCGCGCGCACGCGCAGATGCACCTGCGGCGCGGGAACGAAGGGGGCGGGGTGCGCCATGCCGGGTACGACCGGCGCTTGCGGTGCGGGTGCGGCCGCAGGTTCGTGCTCGAGCGGTTGCGGTTCGGCCACCTGCGATTCGACGGAGACTTCAGGACTTGTCGCAAGCCGGTCGGGCATTTCCGGTTCTGGCGGTGCCGCCTCGGGATTGCGCAGATGCTCGATCAGCATCGCCGCGCGGTCATACGAGGTCTCCAGCCCGTCGATGGTGGCTGCCTGCACCGATTTCATGCGCACGGCCTGGTCGATCCGGTCTTCCATCGAATGCAGCAGTTCGCCGCAGCCCATGGCACCGGCCATCCGGGCGCTGCCCTTGAGCGTGTGCAGAGCGCGCTGGAGCGTGCGGGCGACTTCGGCGTTGGTCGGCGCTTCCCGCCATTCGCGCAGCGTGGAACCAATCTCGCGCATGAGGTCGACGCTTTCTTCGAGGAACAGCGGCAAGATCTGCGGATCGATCTCGTTTTCGATCCGGGCGGCGCGGCGTTCCGCTGCGGTGATGGTGACTTCGGGCACCGCCGGTTCGACGCTTGGCGCGGCGCTAGGTTCGAAGCGCGGTTCGATTATCGGTTCGACGCTCGGTTCGACGCTCGGTTCGATTATCGGTTCGATTATCGGTTCGGCGCTCGGTTCGATGCTCGGTTCGACGGCAGCTTCGGCGATCGGCGCAACGGTCGGTTCGACGACCGGTTCGACGGGCGCCGTCATGGCATCGAGCTCTGCGGTGAGCGATGCCTCCTCGCCCGGCATGCGGCGTTCCGCAACGGCGCCCAGCATGCCTTCCAGGGCGCCGGCGCAGCGTGCAAAAACGAAGCGTTGCGATTCGCTAGGGATGGCTGTCACCAGGGACAAGCGCACCAGCGCATTCTCCAGCGCGCGGGCGAGGCTTGAAATCGGCATGAAGCCGGTAGCCGCCGAAATGCTGGCGGTGGTGTGGGCGGAGCGCACAACGTCGTTGCCGGGCACTTCTTCAAGACCGAGTCTTGCTTGCAGCGTCGCGATGTATTCGCGGGTTTCGTCGAGATAGAGATTGTAGAGTGTGGGGGATACCTCCACGTCGCCGA
>CAZYTN010000142.1:0-6009 GCA_964650115.1 uncultured Sulfuritalea sp. | reverse complement strand
CAGGACTACTACAAGAAGAACCCGATCCGCTACAACTACTACCGCAAGTCCTGCGGCAGGGACGCACGGGTGGAAGAAGTCTGGGCCGGCAAGTGAAGCGGCGAAGACAACATTCGCCCCATTGCATGCAGCCCATGCAAAATGCCGGAGTGGTTTCCTGCCGCGCGCGGATGTTCGGGGTCCGGCCCCCGCAAAATATCCAGGCAGCTACCCGCGTCCGCTTCCGCGGTTAAAATCGACACCGCCCGGGGCCGCTCGCAAATCCCCGCATCGGTCATGCCAGCGGCAACACCGCCCCTTCACCTGAACGGACACCCTTGATGTCGATACGCAAACTCGTCGTCGCCAACGGAATTTCCTATGTCGAGATTCCGGCAGCCGGGCTCTACCTGCTTTGCGGATCGCCGGCGGACAGCGTCAAGCACCTGCTGCGCCGCGGAATCATTCAAACCACTGAACAGAACGGCATAGCCTTCGAGAATGGTCCGAATGCCATTCTTCTGTCGGATACGATGGTGCAGAACGGACACCTGTGCAACCTGGCCGAGTTTCCCATCCTGCAAATGCTCTACCGCCAGGGCATGCTGATCCCGAACCATCCGAACAACACGGGCAGGAAGCCCAAACTGATCGGCACCCCGGAACAGCTTGCCGCGCAGCTGCGCTACATCCATCGCGGCAACTACGGCCTGGTCTCGGCCGAGGAAATGGTCAAGGCAGGCATTGACGAGCGGGAAGCCGAAGAGCTCATGCGCATCAAGCTCAAGTTTGCCTTCGGCCGGATTTCCCAACCCGATACATTTGTCGAATGCCTGCCTTTGATCGCCGGCCCGCTGGATATCGGCAGTGGGGTCAGCATCGAACGCGTGGCGAACAACGTCTTCGAGATTCGCCACGGCGAAGACTGCGTCGAGATAGACCTCAATCTGCGCCTGCACGAAACCTACCCCTGCCCCTATCCGCTGAGCCACGTCGCCATCGATCGCCATTACTTTGCGGTGGTGCACGCCGGCGACGGCGATGGCTGGGACTACAACCGCCCGGCAATGGGCAGCGTCCTGATTCATCAGGGCCGGGTCTACCTGATCGACGCGGGTCCGAACATCCACTACAGCCTCGACGCCCTCGGCATCGGCAAGAAGGAAGTGGCGGGAGTATTCCACACGCACTGCCACGACGACCATTTCGCCGGCCTGACCACGCTGCTCCAGTGCGACCAGCCGCTGCAGTATTTCGCCACCCCGCTGGTACGTGCCTCGGTGACGCGGAAATTCTGCGCCCTGCTGTCGATACCGGAATGCGAGTTTTCCAGGTACTTCGACATCCATGACCTGGAAGAGGGGAAGTGGAACGACATCATGGGACTGGAAGTCCGCCCGATCATGTCTCCGCATCCGGTTGAAACCACGGTTTTCAATTTTCGCGTGCTCTGGGAGGGTGGCTATCGAACCTATACCCACCTCGCCGACATCGCGTCTTTCGCCGTGCTCGATGCCATGACCCATGCCGATGTCATGGCTCTGGGCTTGAGTCCGGAACGTGCGAAGGCGATCAAGGCGGAATACCTGGAACCCGTCGACCTCAAGAAGATCGACATCGGCGGCGGCATGATTCACGGCGACGCTGCCGACTTCGTCGCCGACACCTCGAAGAGGCTGCTACTGGCCCATACCGCGAGAGAACTTACCGACGCCGAACGACGCATCGGCTCGGGCGCCCCCTTCGGCACCCTGGACGTGATGATTCCGGGAGAGCAGAACTTCCTGCTGCGCGATGCCAGCGAGTTCCTCAAGAGCTACTTCCCCACGGTCCCGGTGGAGCGCCTGCACATGCTGCTGAACAACCGGATTGTCACTTTCAACCCGGAAACCATCATCACGCCGGCGGGGAGAATACCCGACGAGATTTATCTGCTGCTGGCCGGCAAGGTCGAAATGCTGACGCAGGATCCGAGCAATTCCCATTTCCTGTTCAGCGGCTCGCTGCTTGCCGAACCAGCCGCGATCTATGACCAGCCCAGCGACGAGACCTACCGCTCCGTGGGCTTCGTCAAGGCCTTGCGCCTGCCGTCCGACCTTTATCGCAACTTCATCGAGCGCTTCTATTCGAGTACCGATCTGCTCGCCGTACGCAAGGTCGAGGAACGCCTGCGGCGCACGTTTCTCTTCAGCGACGCCGTGACGAATCCCATACTGTTTTCGCTTGCCAAGAATTGCAGGATCACCGAGTTGCATGCCGGTGAGAGTTTCCGCGGCGACCCGGAACAACTGCACCTGATCGGAAAGGGACGACTTTCCATGGGTGACAAGGAAGGGGCGCCGGTGCTCGGCAAGGGCGAATTCTGGGGTTCGGACAACCTGTTCCAGGCCGTGTCGATAAACGCGGAGGATCAGCAGGCCAGTGCGGAGCCCACACCGACATCGATCGTCCTGGACAGTTGCGAAATCTACTCCGTACCTTTGAGGCTGGTTTCGCGGATTCCGGTCGTGCGCTGGAAGCTCTTCGAGGCCTTCCGCAACACACACCCCTACGCCGCCCCCCGCTATCGCGGCACTGCCCGCTAGGCGGCCACGGCAAACCGCACGGCCCCCGCACAAGGCCAAACCGCGAGACTGCGCTGCTTCAGCCTTTCAGGGAACTGACCAGGTCGATGTAACGCGTCATGGCGGCGTCGCCGGCGGTGCCTTTGATCGCCGCCCAGGCATCGTACTTCGCTCGCCCCACCATGTCGGTAAAGCCCGGGCGCTTGCCCTCGACGTCACCGTCCGTGGCCTGCTTGTAGAGCGCATAGAGTTGCAGCAGGACATCGTTCGAGGGCCGCTCCGGCAGTTTTTTCGAATCGGCCACTGCGGCTTCGAATTTTTGCTTGAGTTCGCTCATGTCGTCTTTCGTCCAAACAAACATTGGTCATCGGGATTTGGCTTGGACTATTATATGCCGTCACCCTAACTTTCATGACAGTGAGAGTCACCCGCCGATGTTGAAACACGCGAAAGGCGAATTGAACGCCCGCCCCTCCCATCCGCTCCGCGGCCCACGGCTGGCTTTGCACAGCCAGCCGGCTGCGGCGGCGCAACGCATGCGTTGCGAAACCCCGCCTCGCCCCCTCACGGGGAGGCTATCAGTCAGCTCGCTTCGCTCGCCTATCACCAGTCGCTCCGAACAAGTTATTTCACGTTAAATGGCACGCGCAATGCTCCGACGCGAAAGAATGGCGGCCGTCGACACGGCCTGGCTGCGAATGGACCGCCCGACCAATCTGATGATGATTGTCGGCGTCATGGTGTTCAATCAGCGGATCGACTTCAAGCGCTTGCGCAACACCATCGAAGCCCGCCTGGTCGGACGCTACCGGCGCTTTCGTCAATGTGCCGTGCAGGAAGTCGCCGGCGCCTTCTGGCAGGACGATCCGGATTTCGATATCGACGCCCACCTCAAGCGCCGCGCCCTGCCGGGCAAAGCCGGCAAGAAGGAGTTGCAGGCGCTGGCCAGCGAACTTGCGGTACAACCGCTCAATCCGGGCAAGCCGTTGTGGCGCTTCGACCTGATCGAGGACTACGCGGGCGGTTCGGCCATCGTCACGCGCATCCATCACAGCATCGCCGACGGCATTGCGCTGGTGGGCGTCATCCTCTCGCTCACCGACCTTTCGCCGCACGCACCCGCACAGGTCGCTGCCGAAGCGGAAGAAACGGACGCGGACGAAGTTCCTGTCGGCCTGCTGGAAACCGTGGCCGAAACGCTCACCTCGGCCCTCAGCATGGGCTCCGAACTGGGCAGCAAGGCGCTCGATCTGGCGTCGGATCCGGATCGACTGTCCACCTATGGCCGGCATGGCATCGGCCTGCTCACCGAACTCGCCAAGCTGCTGGCCATGCCATCCGATTCGCCCACCAGCCTCAAGGGCAAGACCGGCACGGTCAAGCGCGTGGCATGGTCGGACCCGATCCCGCTGGGCGAGGTCAAGGCGCTGGGCAAGGCGCTCGGCTGCTCGGTCAATGACATCCTGCTGTCCGCCGTGGCCGGCGCGCTGCGCGCCTATTTCCTGCAGAAGGGCGAAACCGTGCGCGACGTGGAAGTGCGCGCCATGATCCCGGTCAATCTGCGCACGGCCAGGGACGAGGGGACGCTGGGCAACCGCTTCGGCCTCGGCACCTTGTCGCTGCCACTGCACGAAGGCAATCCCTTCGCCCGGCTGTTCCTGGTGCGAAGCCGCATGAACGAGCTCAAGCTCTCGTATCAACCGCCGCTGACGCTCGGCATCCTGGCCGCCGTCGGTCTCGCGCCGAAGATCATCCAGCAGCAGTTTCTCGACATACTGGCCGCCAAGGCCAGTACCGTGATGACCAACGTGCCCGGACCGAAGCAGCCGCTGTTTCTGGCCGGATCACGTCTGGATCAATGCATGTTCTGGGTGCCGCAATCCGGTGACATCGGCATCGGCGTCTCGATCCTGAGCTACAACGACAAGGTCCAGTTCAGCCTGATCACCGATCGCCATTTCGTTCCGGATCCGGAAACCATCGCGCCGCTGTTCGCCGCCGAGTTCGACAAGATGATGCTGGCCCTGCTGATGCTCGACTGGGAGCAGCCCTTCGATCTGGCGCAGGTCGAACAGCAACTGTTCGGCAAAGTATTGCCGCCGCCGCTCAGCGCCGACGCTCCAGCAGCCAAGGCAGCGCGGACCGGAAAGAAGAAGCCACGCTCTGCGGACGCCAAACCGGCGCTGAAGAAGACACCGACGCTGCCCAAGCCGGCACCAGCCGAGCAGGTGCCTGCGGCCGCACCCGCAACCAGGGTGCCGAAGCGCTTCAGGAACCTGGCCTAGTCCTCGAGTTCCGACTTCGCGAGTTCCACGTCGAGACGCTCCATGGCATCGACCGGTGTCGCTGCCGCCGCTTTCTCGTAGAGCTTGACCGCTTCGTCCATGCGCCCCTGACCGAACAGCATGACCAGCGCATTGGCGTATTCGATGCAGGCGATGGCCGAATCCGGCGCGAGCTTCAGCGCCGACGCGAAATGCTTCACCGCCACGTCCTTGCTGGCGCCGTAGGTCAGCTTGGCCACCATCGCGCCGACCTTGTCCACCACCTCGGCATGGTAGGCGCCCAGCGCGCTGCAGGCATCGGCGTGTTTCGGATCGAGCTTGAGAGCCGTTTCCAGCGCCGCCTTGATCTTGCCGCCGAGACCCTGGGTCAGGGCCTTGAGCACCGAAATCCCCTGGCTGTAGCGGCCCAGCGCATAGGCCTGGATGTAGTACGCATTGGCATTCTTCGGCTGCGCCTGCTGCAGTTCCTCGCAGCGCTCGGAAATCTCCTGGAACAGCATCAGCTTGCGTTTGTCATCGGTTTCCAGGTAGTTGGCGTAGATCATCGCCGCCTTGTTGGCCGCGTTGTAGCCGTCGATACCGGCCGCCAGGCCCGCCTCGCAGGCCTTGTGGAATTCGCCCTGATGATAGAGGCGCCAGGCTTCCTGCACCGCCGTGCCGGCCGGCCAGGGTTCCCGATCGCCGCGATGCAGGCGGTCCCAGTGCTTCTTCAGTGCCGCGCCAGCGAAAACGTAGGACTTGTCCGCATATGGAAATTTCTTCCAGGCTGCCTTTGCCATGATGGTCTCCTCTACTCAATCGGTCAGGTAGTTTTTTGAGAGTTCCTCGAACAACTCGCGCGGACGCCCCGCCAGATAGGGCGCGGCGAGCGCCATGACCTGGAAGGCGCCGCGTGCCAGGCTCTTGCCATCGATCTTTTTCCGCGGATCGCTGACGAACTCGAAGGACAGCCAGTAGGTCGCCACCACGGTCATGTTGATCGCCAGCGCCTGGATTTCCGGGGGACTTGCCTTCATGTCGCCGGTCGCCACCAGTCCGCGGCAAATCGTCGCGGCAGTATGAACCTTGTGCGCGACGATGCGCTTGAAATGGGTTTCCAGCATCCGGTTGCGCGACAGCAGTTCGTTGATGTCGCGGTAGAGAAAGCGGTACTTCCAGATGGCCTCGAACAGCAGATGCAG
>CAZYTN010000141.1:2180-6020 GCA_964650115.1 uncultured Sulfuritalea sp. | reverse complement strand
CCGGTCAGGCGCTGCAGGCGAAGTTCGAGGATCGCCTGGGCCTGAGCATCCGACAGCAGATAGCCTTGCGCAGAAAGACCGAACTCCGCCGCAAGCCCGTCGGGACGCGAAGACTCGGCCGAGGCGCGAGCCAGCATGCCTTCCACCAGGGTCGAGCGCCAGGTGCGCGCCATCAGCCCGCGCTTGGCTTCCGCCGGCGTTTGTGCGGCCTTGATCAGGGCAATGATTTCGTCGACGTTGGACAGGGCAACCGCAAGGCCTTCGAGGATATGCCCGCGCTCGCGCGCCTTGCGCAGTTCGAACACCGTGCGCCGGGTGATGACCTCGCGCCGATGGGCGAGGAAGCACTGCAGCATGTCCTTCAGGTTCAGCAGCCTGGGCCGGCCATCGACCAGCGCCACCATGTTCATGCCGAAAGTGTCCTGCAGTTGCGTCTGTTTGTAGAGGTGATTCAGCACCACCTCCGGCACCTGGCCTTTCTTCAGTTCGATCACGAGGCGCATGCCGGACTTGTCCGACTCGTCCTGGATATGGGCGATGCCGTCGATCTTCTTCTCGTTGACCAGTTCGGCGATCTTTTCCTGCAGGGTCTTCTTGTTGACCTGATAGGGCAATTCATCGACCACGATGGCCTGCCGCCCGCTGCGCGGCAAATCCTCGATATGGGTGCGCGCGCGCATGACCACGCGCCCGCGACCGGTCAGGTAGCCGTCGCGCACCCCGGAGACGCCGTAAATCAGCCCGGCCGTGGGGAAATCCGGCGCCGGAATGATGTTGATCAGTTCGTCGATCGTGGTTTCAGGGTTGCCAAGCAGCACCAGGCAGGCATCCACTACTTCGTTGAGGTTATGCGGCGGGATGTTGGTCGCCATGCCGACGGCAATACCGGCCGAGCCGTTGATCAGCAGGTTCGGGATGCGCGCCGGGAGAATCAGCGGTTCCTGTTCCGAACCGTCGTAGTTGGGGCCGAAATCGACGGTTTCCTTGTCGATGTCGATCAGCAGTTCGTGGCCGATGCGCGCCATGCGCACTTCCGTATAGCGCATGGCCGCCGCGTTGTCGCCGTCCACCGAACCGAAGTTGCCCTGGCCATCGACCAGCATGTAGCGCAGCGAAAAATCCTGCGCCATACGCACGATGGTGTCGTATACCGCCGTGTCACCATGGGGGTGGTATTTACCGATGACATCGCCGACGATGCGCGCCGACTTCTTGTAGGCCTTGTTCCAGTCGTTGGAAAGCTCGTGCATGGCGAAAAGCACGCGCCGATGCACGGGTTTCAGGCCATCGCGCACGTCCGGCAATGCCCGGCCGACGATCACGCTCATGGCGTAATCGAGGTAAGAGTGACGCATCTCCTCTTCAAGGCTGATCGGCAGGGTTTCTTTGGCGAACGATGTCATTTAGGCAGCCTCCGCCGGTTTGCGGCGGACAATGGCGTAAAAGGAGGCAATTTTAGCATGCGCGGATAACCCGGCGGGTTGTCCGGAGCCACCAAATCTGGTTGAATCGGCACATGAAACCACTCGCTGCTCCGGGCGCCGCGCCTGCCGATATAGACCTCCTGATTCGTCCGGAATGGATCATTCCCATCGAACCTGCCGGAGTCACGCTTTGCGAACATTCTCTGGCGGTCAGCGACGGCTGTATCGTTGCCTTGCTACCCAATGATGAAGCCTTGCAGCGCTTCAATCCTCAGCAGACGCTCGATTTGCCCGGTCAGGTACTGCTGCCGGGCCTGATCAACCTCCACACCCATGCCGCCATGAGCCTGCTGCGCGGCTACGCCGACGATCTGGCCCTGATGCGCTGGCTGTCCGAGCACATCTGGCCGGCCGAAGCGCGCCACGCCACGCCGGATTTCGTGCACGCCGGCACCTTGCTGGCCTGCGCCGAAATGCTGCGCGGCGGCATCACCACCTTCAACGACATGTATTTCTTTCCGGAGGCGGCCGCCTCCGCCGCCACAAGGCTGGGGATGCGTGCCGTGCTGGGCATCATCGCCATCGAGTTTCCCACCCGCTATGCCGCCGATGCCGACGACTATCTGGCCAAGGGTCTGGCGATCCGCGACGCCTTGAGCGGCGACCCGCTGCTCAGCTTCTGCCTCGCCCCGCACGCTCCCTATACCGTGGCCGACAAGACCTTCGAAAAGATCGCCACCCTCGCCGCCCAGCTGGAAATACCGATCCACATGCATGTCCATGAAACCTGTCATGAGATCGAGGAAAGCCTGTCGCTGCACGGCGTGCGTCCCATCGAGCGACTGCGCCGACTGGGCCTGCTCGGACCGCAACTGATCGCCGTGCATGGCGTGCATCTCGAAGCGGGCGAGATCGATCTGCTGGCCCATGAGGGCTGCCACCTGGCCCATTGTCCGACCTCCAACCTGAAACTCGGCAGCGGCATCCCGCCGCTGTCGGCAATTCAGGCGCGCGGGCTGAATTTCGGCCTGGGAACGGATGGTGCCGCGTCCAACAATCGTCTCGACCTGTTCCATGAAATGCGCCACGCCGCACTGCTGGCCAAGGGGGCCAGCCAGAACGCCGAGGTCCTGGACGCACATGCAACACTTTATGCCGCCACGCTGGGAGGGGCCCGCGCCCTCGGCCTGGACGGCAAAATCGGTTCGCTGCTGCCCGGCAAGGCGGCCGACCTGTGCGCCGTGCGTCTTGATGAATGGCTGATCCAGCCGTGTTTCGATCCGGCCTCGCACCTCGTGTATGTCGCCGGACGGGAACAGGTCACCCATACCTGGGTTGCGGGCAAGCTGGTAATGAGCAACGGCGCTCCATTGCAAATCAATATTCCGGAATTGCTTGACCTCGCAGGTTTGTGGCATACTCGGTTGATCTCCTGATGCCCAGCCGTGATCAGGGAAAAGCATGCGCCACCGAATCCCGTCGCAATTTTGCCCACCATTTAAGGGGAAATAATCATGAGTACTATCGCCAAACATTCTCTGCTGCTCGCCACTTTGCTCGGGCTCTCCGCCTCTGCCATCGCCCAGACTCCCGGAATCGACACGAAAGGCGTAGTCGGCTACATGATCGACCAGCGCGGCTATGTCGTCAAAAGCGGTTTCGGCCTGTGCTGGCGCACCAGCTACTGGACTCCGGCCATGGCCATCGAGGAATGCGATCCGGACCTGGTGAAGAAGGCCCCTATGGAAGCGCCGATGGCGAAGCCAATGGCACCTGCTGCCAAGCCTGCCCCCGCCGCACCGAAGCCCGCCGCGCAGAAAGTAACGCTGGCCGCCGACGCCCTGTTCGACTTCAACAAGGCCGACCTGCGTCCCGAAGGCAAGGCCAAACTCGACAAACTGGCTGATGACATCAAGGGCATCAAGCTCGAAGTGATCATCGCCGTCGGCCATGCCGACCGCTTCGGTTCCGACGCCTACAACCAGAAGCTCTCCGAGAAGCGCGCCGCAGCCGTCAAGACCTATCTGGTGAGCAAGGGTGTCGAGCCGAACCGTGTCTACACCGAAGGCAAGGGCGAGAAGCAGCCGGTCACCAAGGCTGATCAGTGCAAGGGCGCCAAGAGCAAGAAGGTCGTCGATTGCCTGCAACCCGATCGTCGCGTCGAAATCGAAGTCATCGGCACCAAGTAATCCTGTCTGACTCCGGAAAAAGCCCTGCCCCGCAGGGCTTTTTTTTATCCCCGCCCCTTGCGCGGGGACGGTATCCTAGGATTTGTATCCCCGCCCGGCCGTGGCGGGGACACAGCCAAGGATAAACTGAGGCACCGCCATGAATCCAAGCACCAACGCCGATCAGAGGGAGCTCGACAAGTTCGGGGAAGTGGCCCACCGCTGGTGGGATCCGAATTCCGAATTTC
>CAZYTN010000141.1:0-2080 GCA_964650115.1 uncultured Sulfuritalea sp. | reverse complement strand
CTCGACAAGTTCGGGGAAGTGGCCCACCGCTGGTGGGATCCGAATTCCGAATTTCGCCCCCTGCACGACATCAATCCGGCCCGTCTGGGGTGGATCGACCGACACGCCGAACTCAAGGGCAAGCGCGTGATCGACGTCGGTTGCGGCGGCGGGCTGCTCAGCGAAGGCATGGCTGCCCTCGGCGCGCAGGTGACCGGCATCGACCTGTCCGAAAAAGCCCTCGGCATTGCCCGCCTGCACCTTTACGAGAGCGGACATGCCATCGACTATCGCCTGATCTCGGCGGAAGCCATGGCGGCGGAAACTCCCGGCGGGTTTGATACCGTCACTTGCCTGGAAATGCTCGAGCACGTTCCCGATCCGGCCAGTACCGTGGCCGCCTGTGCCCGGCTGGTCAAGCCCGGCGGGCAAGTGTTCCTGTCCACCCTCAACCGCAATGCCAAGGCCTACCTGATAGCGGTGGTCGGCGCCGAGTACCTGCTCAACCTGCTGCCGCGCGGCACCCACGACTACACACGCTTCCTCAAGCCGGCCGAACTCGCGCACCTGTGCCGCAATGCGGGGCTCGAAGTCCTCGAGATCACCGGGCTGCGCTACAACCCCTTCACGCGCGAAGGAGTGGTCGGCGCCGATACCGACATCAATTACCTGCTCCGGGCGCAGCGCGGTGCCTGAAGCCGTACTTTTCGACCTCGACGGCACACTGGCCGACACGGCGCCCGACCTCGCTGCAGCCCTCAATCAGCTGCTGCTGGAACAGGGACGCGATCCCCTGCCGCTGGAAAAACTGCGCCCATACGTCTCTTCCGGTGCGCGCGGCATGATAGGCGCCGGCCTCGGCATCACACCGGCCGACGCCGCCTATGTCGCCCTGCAGCAGCGCTTTCTCGCCATCTATCAGGACGCACTCTGTGTCGGCACCCGCCTCTTCGAAGGCATGGCCGAGCACCTCGACGAACTGGAAACCCGGGCAATTCCCTGGGGCATCGTCACCAACAAGTCGCAGCGCTTTGCGATACCGCTCATGGAAGGGCTTGGCTTGCGCCAGCGCTGCATCTGCATCGTCTGCGGCGACAGCGTCCGGCGCGCCAAGCCCCATGGCCACCCGATGCATCTCGCCAGCGCAGTGATGGGAATCGCGCCGGGCGATTGCATTTACGTGGGGGACGACGAGCGCGACGTCATCTCCGGCCATGCCGTTGGCATGACGACCATCGTCGCCGCCTGGGGCTATCTGGGCGATGGCAAGCCGCCGGCAAGCTGGGGCGCGGACGCGATCGCCGGCACACCCCGCGATATTCTCGGCTTTGCGGACGCAAAGCGTTAGAATCACGCTTGCAATCCGCAGATCAGGCACCATCTGATTTGCACCATCCAGGGGGCGACATGGCTTCGACATGGGTGACAAAGCATGCAGGGCATACCGAGGATCCGGGTACCTCGTAAATCCATCTGGAACGCACTAACTGCCAACGACGAGCGTTTCGCTCTAGCCGCTTAACAGCGGCTGGCTTCCGAACTGGTTCTCTCACGGACCAGGCAGCGCAAGCTGCATCGGAATCATATACGTGGGATAAGGCTGTGCGGAGTCGCGATGCACAGTTCGAAAATCCAGCGAATCGCCTGCAACCAGCCTGTCCGTCGGCGTGTTGCGGGTTAAATCAAATGACGCGGCTAAGTATGTAGAACTGTCTGTGGCGCACTTATGGACGCGGGTTCAATTCCCGCCGCCTCCACCATTTAATCGGGACCGGACTCACCTCCGGTCCTTATTTTTATGTCCCCGCGGGACGTGGGGACGGTATCCCCCGGTGGGATTGCCCTGCCGGAAGTGCCGGTAAAAACGGCCCTCGTTGCCGAGAGCCGTTTTGTCCTGGTGCCGGCAACCGGAATCGAACTGGTGACCTACCGCTTACAAGGCGGTTGCTCTACCATCTGAGCTATGCCGGCGACAAAGGGAATTATAACGGAGCCGATCCGCTATAAACTTCACGTTCGCCACATCCGACGTTGCTCATGGTCGCCAGTTCGCCTCCCCGTCAGCCTTTGCATCTGCTGGTCATCGCTGCCTCCGAAGAGG
>CAZYTN010000140.1:0-6023 GCA_964650115.1 uncultured Sulfuritalea sp. | reverse complement strand
GTTGCTGCAGGACGCGCGCCATGACCCGCGCGTCGCCGCCGTTGTTGCCGGGGCCGGCCAGAATCAACACTGGCGCGCGGCTTCCCTTCAGCAATTGCCGGGCATACTCGGCTGCGGCGTGGCCGGCGCGTTCCATCAGCGGCGGCCGGGCGTCGGCGTGGCGTGTTTCGAGTTTGCGCAGTTCGGCACTGCGCAAGAGGGGAATGCTCATGATGCGATTGTAACCGTCATGCGTCTGAAGCGATTTTCGGCAAAGCAGGAACCTGAAGTATGAAGCATGGTTTTCCAAGGCGGAGCATGGGAACCTTATCGCCGATGCTCCGGCGCGATTGTTGTGCATCCTGTTCGGGCGCTATGATCCGGGTGCGCGGGTATCGTCGTCTGTCTGATGGACCACTTTTACAACAACGCCGGGGAGCATATAGACCACCATGACAACAATTCACAGCAGCCTTTCCTATCTCGACCCGGCGCGACCCGAACCCTGGGCCAGTTTCATCGAGCAGATCGATCGTGTCGCGCCGCATCTGGGACCGTTGTCGCACTGGCTGGAAACGCTGAAGCGGCCCAAGCGCATTCTGGTGGTCGATGTTCCCATCGTCCGCGACGACGGCAGCATCGCTCATTACGAAGGTTATCGCGTGCAGCACAACCTGTCGCGCGGGCCGGGCAAGGGCGGCGTACGCTTTCACGCGGCGGTGACGCTGAACGAAGTGATGGCGCTGGCCGGCTGGATGACGGTCAAGAACGCTGCGCTGGGCTTGCCCTTCGGCGGCGCCAAGGGTGGCGTCCGCATCGATCCGCGAGACTTCTCGTCTGCGGAACTGGAGCGCATTACCCGCCGCTATACCTCGGAGATCGGCATCGTCATCGGACCTGACAAGGACATTCCGGCGCCCGATGTCGGCACCAACGAGCAGACCATGGCGTGGATGATGGACACCTACTCTGTCAACGTCGGGCACACCGCCAGCGGCGTTGTCACCGGCAAACCGGTTGCGCTGGGCGGCTCGCTGGGTCGCCAGGAAGCCACCGGCCGCGGCGTCTACATCGCCGCCCGCGAAGCCGGTCTGCGCATGGGCGTCCCGATCGCCGACGCGCGCGTGGTGATCCAGGGATTTGGCAATGTCGGCGGCATTGCCGCGCGAATTTTTCGCGAGAACGGTGCAAAGGTGATTGCGCTGCAGGATGCGGATGGCGCGATCGGCAATCCGGCGGGGATAGACATTCCCGCTGCGCTCGCCCATGTGGCCGCGCACGGGAGTCTGTCAGGTTTTTCCGGCGCGGTGCCCGTCAGCGAAGATGATTTCTGGCGGTTCGATTGCGAGTATTTCGTCCCCGCTGCCCTGGAGGGCCAGGTGACGCCGGCGCGGGCGCGCAACTTGCGGACGAAAATCGTCGTCGAGGGCGCCAACGGGCCGACCACGCCAGCCGCCGACGACATTCTGCGCGACCGCTATATCCTGGTCATTCCCGATGTGCTGGCGAATGCCGGCGGCGTGACCGTGTCCTACTTCGAATGGGTGCAGGATTTTTCCAGTTTTTTCTGGAGCGAGGAGGAGATCAATGCCCGCCTTGAAAGCATCATGATAAAGGCCTTCGATGCCATCTGGCGGACGGCGCAGGAACGTCGGGTGTCGATCCGGACGGCGGCCTTCATCATTGCCTGCCAGCGCATACTCGCCGCCCGCGAACAGCGCGGGCTGTATCCCTGACCGGCTTTACGCATTCATAACCGTGGCGGCAGGTGTCGCTGGTTGCGGGATGACGCGATTGCGGCCGGCGAGCTTGGCCTGATACATGTTGCGGTCCGCGCGAGCCAGCAGGAGATCGAGCGTGCTGCCATCAGCCGGATAGCTGGCCATCCCGATACTTACCGTAGTGCGGACGAGCTTGCCCTCCAACGCCAGCGATATTGTTTCAACCGCCGCGCGTACCTTTTCGGCGGTATCGTGGGCTCCGCCGGCCGGAGTTTCGGGCAACAGCACGAGGAATTCGTCACCACCCTGGCGTGCCAGGATGTCGGTATGGCGCAACTGTCCCTGAATGCCTTTCACCAACGCTACCAGCAGGGCGTCACCGGCCTCGTGCCCCAGGGTGTCGTTGACCGGTTTAAGGCTGTCGCAGTCGATGAGCAAGAGGCTGATGGGCCGGCTATAGCGAATGGCCTGGCCGAACAGGCGGTCGGCGATGATGGCGAAACCCCTCCGGTTGAGGATCTTGGTCAGCTCGTCGGTTTCCGACAGAAGTTTCACCTTATTGAGTCCGTAGCGTATGTCGGACGCGAACATGGTGGTGATGTATGCCACCAGTACAAACGGTGCGAACTGGGCAAAAATGCCGGCGGTGTATTTGAGCGACATGACTTGCTCGAGCGAGGATTGGCCGCCCAGGAAAATTATGCAGGCGCCGATCAATGCCAGTTCAAGGAGCGTGGTTAGCTTGCCCAGAGCCAATGCGCTGGTGATGATCACCAGCAGGTAGGAATTCAACAGCGGGCTTTCGAGCCGGCCGGTGTGCCACAGCGCCCAAGTGATGAAGCCGGTCATGATCCAGGTTTCCACTGCGAGTTTCCAGCGCGACTCGTTCTTGAAGAAATTCGCGTAGCGAAAACCCATGATGCACAGGGCGTACAACACCATGGCGAGGACGATGACCGGTTTTTCCTCTTCACCGGTGCCGCCGAAGACGTGGTACAGGAGCACCACGATCATCAAGAGCCATTCGATTTCGCCTACGGAGCGCGAAATTCCCCTGAGTTCTTCCTGCTCGATGGATGCAGTGCTTTTCGTTTCCTGGTCCATGGGTGCCCCGTGCGCTTGTATTCCGTCCTACCCCGGCGGTCCGACAATTGCGTCATTATGCCCTTTGTCGGGTTGTGGTTGTCGCGATCAGCGGCAACTCACCCTGCGGCGATTCAGCCACTTCCTGCAGCGCGCTGCTTAATGTCAGGGCGCTGGCACGGACGCCGAGCAGGCGCAGTTTTTGGTCCAGCGGCACGCGACGCAGGCACTCGCCGGCGGCGCGCCGGATGACGGCCGGGTCAGCCGTCGGGCAGGGCAGCGTGAGGTCGCGCGTGACGATGTGGAAATCCGCGAAGCGCAGCTTGATGCCGATGGTGCGGCCAAGGTAGCCCTTGCGCTGCAGGTCGCCGGCGACGCGGTTGCAGAGCGCGGTGAAGATTCCTGATAGGGTGGTGCGGTCGCGAACGGGATGGAGGTCGCGCTCGAAGGTGGTTTCGCGGCTGATCGATTTTGGCTCCGAACTGGTCACCACCGGACGTTGATCAATCCCGTTGGATGCTTCATGCAGCCATTCGGCATAGGCGCGACTGAAGTGGGGTTGCAGGAATGCCGGTTCGGCCCTTGCCAGTTCGGCAATCGTGGAAATGCCCAGCGCAGCGAGCTTTTCGCCGGCCTTGGGGCCGATGCCGTTGATCTTGCGCACCGGCAGCAGCCAGATGCGCAGCGGAATGTCGTTTTCGTCAAGCAGCGTCAGGCCGTCGGGTTTGTCGAGGTCGGAGCAGATTTTCGAAAGCAGCTTGTTGGGGCTGATGCCAATCGAGCAGGACAGTCCGGTGGCATCCTTCACCGCCTGTTTGATGCGCAGCGCGAGGGCACGGCTGTCGTCAGGCTGGTCGGTCAGGTCGATGTAGATTTCGTCGATGCCGCGGTCTTCGATGTGGGGTGCGACCGCCGCGACGGCGGCCTTGAACAGTCGCGAATAGTGACGATAGGCTGCGAAGTCCACCGGCAGCAGGATGGCGTCCGGCGCCAGTTTCGCCGCCTTCATCACACCCATGCCGGAGAACACGCCCAGCGCCCGCGCTTCGTAGGTGGACGTGGTGACGACACCGCGTCCGACATAGTCGCGCAAGCGGGCGAAGCGACGACTGCCATCCGCCAGCAGTTCGGGTTGGTGTTCCCGCGTGCCGCCGATGACCACGGGCAGGCCGCGCAATTCGGGGTAGCGCAACAGTTCGACCGACGCGTAGAAGGCGTCCATGTCCAGATGCGCAATGCGGCGGGGAGGGTTGTTCATCGAGACGCGAAGATACCGGAAACGCAGTTTCAGTGGAGGCTAACGCAGACTTTATGTCCACGGGAAACCGGGGACGGCATCCCTTGCGGACATAGGCGTTAAGCGCCGCGGCCGCAACTAGAACGCAGAGTTCACTATCGAAGCTTCGGTTTGAGCTAGGATTGGTAGTGCTTGAACTGTTGGACCGATACTGGGACATTGCCATGATCAACGAACTGCTGCCGGCCCTGACGCCGAAGATCGCCGCATTTCGCCGCGATATCCACGCTCACCCCGAGTTTGCCTTCAACGAGAAGCGCACTGCGGAGAAGGTCGCCGACTATCTCGAAGGTCTCGGCCTCGAGGTTCATCGCGGGCTTGCCCGCACCGGCGTCGTGGCGAAGCTTACCCACGGCAGCGGCAAGCGTGCGATCGGCCTGCGCGCCGACATGGATGCGCTGCCGCTCTCCGAATTGAATACCTTTCCGCACCACTCGACCCACGAGGGGAAGATGCACGCTTGCGGCCACGACGGCCATACGGCGATGCTGCTGGGGGCGGCCGAGGTCCTGAGCAAGCTGCGCGACTTCGACGGCACCGTGTATTTCATTTTCCAGCCGGCGGAAGAGCACGAAGGCGGCGGGCGCGTGATGGTCGAAGAAGGGCTGTTCGAGCGCTTCCCGATGGACATGGTGTTCGGCTTGCACAACTGGCCGGGCCTGCCCGTCGGCAGTTTCGGCGTGACCGAAGGGCCGGTGATGGCCGGTACCGATCGCTTCGAACTCGTGATCACCGGTCATGGCGGGCATGCCGCGATGCCGCATCAGGCGGTGGATGTGGTGCTGGCCGGCAGCGCGCTGGTGCAGGCACTGCAGTCGCTGGTGTCGCGCAACACCGATCCGCTGGATTCGGCCGTGGTCAGCGTGACGCGCTTTCATGCCGGCCATGCAGACAACGTGCTGCCCGAGACGGCGGTGCTCGGAGGCACCGTGCGCACGCTCAACGGCGAGTTGCAGGATGCCCTGGAAGAGGGCGTGCGCCGCATTTGCACCGGCATCGAGGCGACCTACCGGGTCGGCATTGACCTGCGCTACGAGCGCGGCTATCCGCCGACCGTCAATGCCGCCGAGCCGTGCGAGATCGCGCGCGACGTGGCGCAGCACGTGGCGACCGACGGGTTGGTCTACCTGCAACTGCCGCCGAGCATGGGAGCCGAGGATTTCGCCTACATGGCCAAGGTGGTGCCGGCCTGCTATGTCTGGCTGGGCAATGGTCCGGGCGAGGGCGGCTGCATGCTGCACAGCCCGCACTATGATTTCAATGACGAAATCATCGCCACTGGTATCCGCTACTGGGTTCGGCTGGCGCAGCGGGCTTTGGCGCCGTAGCGCCAAAGCAAACGGGCAACCGCAGCTGCCCGTTTTTCAATGGGTCAGACGCGGCTTACTTCACCCGGTTCTTGTACTCGCCGGTACGCGTGTCGATTTCTATCTTGTTGCCGATTTCTACGAACAGCGGCACGGGCAGTTCCATGCCGGTGCTGATCTTGGCCGGCTTCATGACCTTGCCCGAGGTGTCGCCCTTGACGGCGGGCTCGGTGTAGATCACTTCGCGCACCACGCTGTTGGGCATTTCCACCGAAATGGCTTTGCCGTCGTAGAACACCACTTCAACGGGCATGCCGTCTTCGAGGTAGTTCACCGCATCGACCATGTTCTCGCCTTCGACTTCGTACTGGTTGTACTCGGTGTCCATGAACACGTACATCGGATCGGCGAAGTAGGAATAGGTGCATTCCTTGCGGTCGGGCACCACCTGTTCGAACTTGTCGTCGGCCTTGTAGATGGATTCCGAGGCGGCGCCGGTAAGGAGATTCTTGAACTTGAACTTGACGACCGCGGAACTGCGGCCGCCTTTGCTGTATTCGGCTTTTTGCACGACAAGCGGATCGCTGCCGACCATCACGACATTGCCGGCACGGAGTTCCTGGGCGGTTTTCATGG
>CAZYTN010000139.1:0-6056 GCA_964650115.1 uncultured Sulfuritalea sp. | reverse complement strand
CAGTCGTTCTGGCACAGCAGGGCGCCGAAGTGGGTGCCGCGAATGCCGATGGTGGCGGTTTCGGTGGCGAAGGTGACCTTTTCGCGATTGCGTTTGCCGATCAGGCCGGTCACGGCGCGCAGGCCGCCCTTGAACATGCTCATGACGATGTTGTCGCCTTCGGGCTTGGCGGCGTTGTAGGCATAGTTCTCGATCTTCAGCTGGGTGCCTGGCCGCATCACCACTTCGCCACCGTCGGCGAACTTGATGCGGGCGTAGGTTTCCTTCTCGGTGCTGAGCGTGTCGCCTTCCGCGACGTCGGATTTGACCGACAGCAGCTTGCTGGTGCCGTCCGGCTTCTTGGCCGACAGCGTACCCGAGAGGTGCGTGATCTGACCCGCCGTGGCGGCGTAAGCGGCAGGAACGCAGAAGAAGCTTGCGGCCACCGCCGCGAGCAGCGCCCGCATCACGCCAACCTGCACGTTAAACGCCGCACTGGGCAACTTTTTTCTGGCTTGACTTTTCATCTTTTTTCCCATCGTCTGCATCGCCGAAAACGTCTTCTTCATCCTTCTCTTTCTCGCCCGACTTGATCGCCTTGCACTGGGCCGAATCGGGGCTGGTGGCGCAGGGATCGGCCTCGACAACATCAATAATCGGATCGATGGGGCTGGGCGGACTGCACAGGTCCGGGCTGGCGGCGCACGGATCCACAACCACGGCGTTGGCGTAGGTGATCACCAGCCCCCCGCCGGACGTCGTTGTCGCCGGAGTGGATGAGTCGAACACGAAGAAGCCGCTGCCGCCGGCCGTCGACGTCGTCGTCGTCACACCGTCGATCGTCACACCGTCACCGCTGCGGGCAAGGAAGTTGAGGAAAGTGGTGAATGCAGTGCCGCTCGCGGCATCCGACACCATGTGGGCGCCATTGCTCAGCGAAACCGTCGAAGTGCTGCCGGTAAGGGTCAGGTCGATGTCGTCGCCGGCCAGGAAATACGCCCCGCTGTCCAGCGTGATGTTGCCCGAGACGAAGCCGGTGATGTTGCTGGTCGAACTCGTCGCGGCAAGATGGCCGCCGTAAGAGGCATCGACATTGGCGAGGTTGAATTCGATCTGGCCGGTGGCGTCCGCGGAGCCACCGTTGGAGAGCTTCAGGTTTCCGGTGCCGAACGCCGGACCGCGGAACAGAATGTCGGCGCCGGTCACGGAGCCGCCATCGATGTCGATCGTGGATCCGGTCACGCTTGCATCGGCGATGGCAGCGACTCCACTGCGGATGTTGACCGTCGGTGCAACCAGCGTCACATTCGAACCACCGATGGCACTGTCGATGTTGAGGCTACCGCCGGCCGCCAGGCCCAGCGTCCCGACGGTGGTCAGGCCGCCGTACATGTTGAGGACGCTGCCCGCGCCGAGCAGAACGTTGGCGCCACTCAGGGTGCCGGCGCCATAGTAGGTCAGCTTGTTCGCCGGCGCGGCGATCAGAATATCGCCCAGACCGCCATAGGTGGTAAAGCTCATCGACCCGTCTACCGAAACATCGCTGCCGGTATGGGTGAAAGTTACCGCGCTGTTCGCCGTGGCGTTGTCCTGCAGGTTCACCGAACCGGGCTGCGCCGCGCCGGTGTTGCGGATCTCGATGCCGCCGCTGGTGGTGTTGAAAATGTCCGCGTAAATGCTCGAGGCGTTCTTCGTCTTGACAAATATCGGCCCGGTGGCGGTGAGGTAAACGCTGCTGTCATCGGTTTCGAGCGAACTGATGGTGATGTGCTTGTTCGCGAATGCGTACCGTCCACCGCCGGTAAGATCGCGACCCGCATCAATGTAGGCCGTGGATGACGCAATGATCGAACCCAGGAGTTCGACGTTGCCCGCCGCATAGCCATAGAGAGAGTTCGATCCAGACGTCATCAACTGGCCGTCTGCCGCCTGGCTGATGTTGCCGGTGCTGCTTCCAGTGGCACTGATACCGCCGTAGTAACCGCCGTTGGCAGCGAGGCCCACGAACCCGCCATAAACCCGGCTGCTCGCGCCGAGCGTAATGTTGCCGCCATACTGGCTGGTGTAAGAATAGGAGCCCATCGAAGAACCGTTGTCCACCCCGGCCCGGAAATACAGCGAATCCGGCGCCGTTACCAAACCATTCAGATTCACGTTGCCGTCGGCATAGATTCTGATGCTGTTGTTAGCCGATGAAATGGAGCCGCTACTCTGGGTGATGTTGCCGTTGAGGCCCGCACTGGAACCGGCCGAAGCGAACAGCTCAAGGTCATAGTCCGCAAACAGCTTGCCGGAAACCGTAATGTCGCCGCCGTTGGCGGATGCCATTCCACCATAAACCGAGTATCCCGCCTTGACCGATCCGAAGCCGCCGTAGGCGCTTGCATTGCCACTCAACGTCACATTGCCGCCGCCGAAGATCGCCACATCGCCACCGTACGCGGTGATGACGCTCTTTGCAGTGCTTGTCACATTTTGGGTGATGTTGCCGTTGGCGCCGGAAGCGGAACCCGATTCGGCATACAGGTAAACACCGCCATAGCCGTTGATCGCGCTCGTAGCGGCGAGCGAAATGTTGCCGCCGTAGGGCGTGACCGTGCCGGTGTAATCGGAGAATCCAGCCTTGACGGTGACCGCCGTGGAACCGCCTTCGCCGCCGTCGATGCTACCGCGGAGGTCGACGCTGCCGCCGCCGATGATCCTGACTTCGCCATATCCCGTGGTGATGCTGCCGCTGCCGTACTGGGTGATGTTGCCGCCACCATAGGGCGAACTGGTCCCAGCCTCGGCGATGAGATCAACACCGAATTCCCCGGTGAGCGCACCGCGCACCTCGATATTGCCGCCGAATTGGCGGGTCGAGCTATAGCCTGCGCGCGCATAGAGGTCGCCGGCGGAGGAGGTTACGGTGCCGTTGATGGCGATATTGCGATCGGCATACATCGAAACACCGCCATTCCCGGCCACGCTGCCGTATTGGGTGATGTTGCCGCCGCCATAGGGGGAACCGGTTCCCGCCCGTGCATACATATCGACATTAGTCCCGGCTTGCAGATTGCTGCCGGCCTTCAGGTTCAGGTCGCCGCCGCGCAGACTTGAAGTCAGGGCAGAGTTATCCCGGCCGGCGTCGAGATAGATGTCACCCGTGGAAATCAGCGAGCCATATACGGTGTTGTTACCGCCGGCAACGATCCCGATCGAACTCCCATACACCACCGTGCCCGTGCCCGTGCCGATGGTAACGCTGCCGTAGTCTCCCGCGCTGCTTTCATTGGCGACCACATCGACGTTGCCGGTCGCTCCGTCGGTCTTGATGAGCATCGGCCCGGTCAGCGTGATATCGCCGCCGTAACCGCTGGGCGCAATTCCATCCCAGCCGGCGTTCAGGGCGACGCTGTTGCCGATGGTACCCGTCAGGTTCTTGACGCCCAGCAAGACGCCGCCGGCGGCGCCGGTGGCGGTGATGCCCTTGGCGGCAGAAAGCGTGACAGTGGTCGCGCCGAGCGAGTCGTCGAGACTGCCGATCAGGACGCCGCCGTAGGTGCCGCTGCCACCATTGAGAGCGATTTTGCCGCCGACCTGGACGGTGATCGTGCCGCCGCCGTATTCGCTGCCGATGTAGGCCGGGCTGGCGCCGCCGTTCATGCTCAGGTCGCCCGTGACGTAGAACGACTGGTCAAGGCCGTTGCCGGTGCCGAACCCGGCTCCGCCGTAGGTGGTGCTGCTGCTGCCGCCGTTGATGTTGATGTTACCCGCGAAAACCGTCTGCGAGCCACCTGTATTGGTCATGTCACTCAGGCTGATGTCGGCGCCGTTTTCCTGATTCGGCGCACCGCCGCTGGTACCGCCGGTAAGGACGATACTGGCGCCGCTGGCGTCAATGGTCTGGACTCCGGAAGCTCCGGTAGCACCGATCCACGCGTAGTTGTTGTTGCCGCCGCCGCCGCCCTTGAGGTCGAGCAGGGTGGAGACGGTGATGTCCTGCGTCGCCCCTTCGCCAATGATTTGCGCCACGTTGTCGTGGCCGGCCGTACCGGCGGCGAGTTTGAGGGTGCCAGCGGATATGGATTGGTTGCCGGCCGACAAGAAGGTCACCGAGCCGCCATAGTAGGAGCTGCCGCTGCCGTTAGGGTTGCTGATGGCGCCCGCCTGCAACAGCAGGGTGCCCGCGACGGTGATGGTCTGGCCGGCGGTACCCGCAAGTACCCCAATTCCGGCACCGCCATATGGCACCGGGTCGCCTATCAGGTTAACATCATTCGGCCCGCGGATACCGGTTCCGCCATAGGCATAGAAGTTGTTGGCCGTGATCGACATGAGGCCCGTCGTGGTTTGCAGGCGGACTCCCTTGCTTGCCGTCGGCGTTCCCAGCTGCAGGTCCCTGGCGGCCACGATGTCGATGCTGGCACCGTAGGCGCCACCGCCATCGCTGAAGCTGATGTTGCCGCCGGCTCCACCGTATGCAGCCGCGTAGAAACCGATGGCGGCATCGCCGAGGGCGCTGCCGAACTTCGTGCTGGTAAAGCTCAGGCTGCCGCCATAGGGACTCGGGCCGCCGTTTTCCATGAAGCCGCCGTAGACCGCGATGCTGGTGGCATCGCCGTTCCAGCTGCCGACGTTCGCCTTGGTAAGCGTGACGTTCCGCATCGAACCCAGCGTCACATTGGTGGGGGCTGCGCCGCCCCACAGGCTGCCGATCAGCACCGGCGCGTTGTCCGTGCCGTTGACCGTCAGGTGGCCGATCGAGAGCAGGGTCACATCGGCGCCACCGTAGCCAGCCGGCGACATGTTGCCAATGGCCACCGAACTGTTGGCTCCACTCGTGAGGGTAATGCCGCCGTAGGCGCCGATGTCGATGGTGGTCGACGACGGGGCGTCATTGACGGAACCGATCAGGACCGCGCCGCCGCCGTAGGCGCCGGCAACAAGGCTGATGTCGCCGCCGGCCTTGATGGTGATGGTGCCGCCGGAATCTTCGGTGCCGATGTAGGCCGCCGTGGCGGCACCGGGGATGGGCAAGGCGGTCGCCACATTGCTGGCGCCGCCGTAAAGACTGAGATTGCCCGGTGTTTCCAGCCACAGGTTGTTTGCGCTGATGCCGGCGCCGCCGATGGTGGTGGCATTGCCGCCGCCATAAATGGTGATGCTGGACCCGTAGACCTGGGTCAGCACTGACGCTTCCGAATAGATGTCGGCACTGTTGCTGAGATTATCGCTGCCAGTCAAATCATCCTTGCCGCCCGAAGCGCCTCCGTAGAGGGTAATGGCAGGCAGATTGGCTGCTGGATTGGCCAAGCCGTTGCTGCTGTAAATCAGCAGCATGCCTGCAAGACTATTGTTACCGATGCTGGCATAGTTGGCATTGCCGAGCGTGCCGCCGGTGACGGTCAGCGTGCCGCCATAATGGAAGTCGATGACCTGCCCGCCGTTGCCCTGATTGTGGACGGCCGCATAGTTGTTGCTGCTCCAGCCCGCGTTGGCAGGATCGCCGAAGTAATTGCCGCCGTAGCCGGTTCCGCCGCCGCCTTTCAGTTCTACCTTCGAGCCGGCAGATTCGAGGATGATGACCTGCGAGCCGGTCAGGTTGCCCTGCCTGAGTTCGGCGAAGTTGTTGTAGCTGCCACCGCCGGTCCCGCCGCCATACGCTCCGCCATAAGTCGCGATATTGCCGCCGCCTCCGGTGATGATCAACTGGCCGGCGGCACCGCCGTAACTGCCCAGAATGATTAACTGGTCGCCGTTGGCGTCCACCGTCGCCGCATTGTCGTGACCCTGGGCGCCGCCGACGAGTTTGAGGACCGTCGCCTCGATTTGCTGGTCGCTGCCCGACTGGATGGTCACCGAGCCGCCATAGAACATGCTGCCAAAGCCGCCGTAAAACGTGTTGTTGGCGCTGCCGGCCTGGAGCAGGATCTGGTTGTCGACCTCTATTTCCTGCTCGAAACCCCTCAGCATGACGCCGGGGCCCTGCGGGCTGGAAATATCGAAGATCGCAGCTGAACCGCCGTACAGGCTCAGGTTTTGCGCGCTGACGAACATGGAGCCAAATGACTCTATCCAGGTGCCGGCGCTGCTGG
>CAZYTN010000138.1:1456-6073 GCA_964650115.1 uncultured Sulfuritalea sp. | reverse complement strand
TCGGCGTGGCCATCGGCGCGGTGCTCGCGGCGAGGATGATCACGCTGCGCAAATCGGTGCGCGTGATCCCGCTCGGCATTGCCATGGGCGTCGGCGTCATCGCCATGATAGGCGTGCGCGACATGTGGCTGGCGGCGCCGCTGCTGGTGCTGGTGGGGATATTTTCCGGATTCTTCGTGGTGCCGATGAACGCGCTGCTGCAACATCGCGGCCACATCCTGATGGGTGCAGGGCATTCCATCGCGGTGCAGAACTTCAACGAGAATCTTTCTATCCTGATCATGACCACCGGCTACTCCTTGCTGATCAAGGCCCAACTGTCGATTTACTGGATCATCGTCCTGTTCGGCCTGTTCGTGGCCGGCACCATGTGGCTGGTCAAGCGCCAGCACGAAATCAACCAGCGTGAACGCGATGATGTCGCGCACCTGGAAGACGCCGCCCACCACTAACGCGCACGGCAGCAAGAGTCACCCGCCGGTGATGAAACACGCGAAAACGAAGTTTCAGTGGAGGCTAACGCCGGCACCATCGGCGTTAAGCGCAGCGGCCGTAACTAAAAGCGAATTAAAGGCCCGCCCCTCCCATCCGCTGCGCGGCCCACGGCTGGCTTTGCACAGCCAGCCGGCTGCGGCGGCGCACCGCGTGCGGTGCGAAACCCCGCCTCGCCCCCTCACGGGGAGGCTACTGGTCAGCTCGCTTCGCTCGATTGTCACCCGTCGCTCCGAACGAGTTATTTCACGCTAAAGATATCCACTAACGCACGTCAGGCTCGAAGAATACCCACTGCGCGTTCGGAAAGCGCTCCTGCATGCGCGCCTCGACGGCGTTGATGGCTGCGACCATCTGCAGGCCGGTCTGCGTCTCCATGCCGCGCATGCACGCCTTGACCGCGATCACCACCTTGTCGCCCCAGGCCAGGGTGATGACATTGAGCACCTGTTCGACTTCGGGCTGCGCGGCGACGAATGCCTCGATCTCCGCGCGCAGTTGCGGTGCCGCCGATTCGCCGACGATCAGGCCCTTGACCTCGATCATCACGGCAAGCGCAATCACCATCAGCACGATGCCGATCGCCAGCGTGCCCAGCGCGTCCCACAGGGGGTTGCCGGTGACCACCGTGACGGCGACTGCGACAAAGGCCAGCACCAGGCCCAGCAAGGCGGCAATGTCTTCGCCGGCCACCACCATCAGCTCGGACTGGCGCGTTTCGCGAAACCAGGCCAAAAAGGGCTGAGGTCCGGCGATCTTGCGAATCTCCCTGAGCGCGCCCCACAGCGAAAATGCCTCCAGCATCACGGCGCCGGCCAGCACCGCCATGGCGATGAGGCCGTGCTGCAGCGGCTGCGGATGCAGCAGGCGCTCGATGCCTTCATAAACGGAAAAAGCACCGCCCATGAAGAACAGCAGCAGGGCCACGATCATCGACCAGAAGTAGGTGACGCGATGATGTCCCAGGGGAAAGTCGGCGCTGGCGGGACGGCGCGCCTGCTTCATGCCCAGCAGCAAGAGCAGCTGGTTGGCGCAGTCGGCCGTGGAATGGATCGCCTCGGCCAGCATCGAACCGGAACCGGTCCAGAACGCCGCGACATACTTCGACACGGCGATGCCGAAGTTGGCGCCCAGCGCGTAGTAAATGGCTCTTACCGAACCGTCATTGCCGTGCGACATCAGTTTCCTTTCTTCATCGTGCGCCGCATGAAACAGAGGTCTTCCCAGGCCTTGGCCTTGTCCGGCAAGGTGCGCAACAGGTAGGCCGGATGGTAAGTCACGATCAGCGGGATGCCGCGGTAGTCGTGCAGCTTGCCGCGCGCCGCCGCGATCCTGATTTCCGTCTGCAGCAGCGTCTGCGCCGCCGGACGGCCCAGCGCGACAATCAGCCTGGGCTGAAGCAGTTCGATCTGGCGTTCCAGATACGGCCTGCAGGCCGCGGCCTCTTCAGGCGCAGGCGTGCGGTTTTCGGGCGGCCGGCACTTGACGGCATTGGCGATATACACGTCCTCGCCACGCCTGAGGCCGATCGCCGCCAGCATATTGTCGAGCAGTTTGCCCGCCTGGCCGACAAACGGCTCGCCGCGCGCATCCTCTTCGGCACCCGGCCCCTCGCCGACAAACAGCCAATCGGCATTGCGGTCGCCGACACCGAATACCGCCTGCTTGCGCGCCTCGCAAAGCCTGCAGGCACGGCAGGCGGCAACGGTCGCCGCGAGTTCATCCCAGGCCATCGCGGCGACAGATGCGACAGAGGCGACCGGCGCCATTGCCGGCGCGGCGGCTTGTGCGGCCGGCATGACCGCGGCTGGCGCCCGCAATTTCCAGACGGGCCCCAGGCCCATCTCGCGCAGTAACTGTTCGCGCTCCGGCTTCACAAGTCACGCGCCATCACGATGGCATCCTCACGGCCTTCATGTGCCGGATAATAATCGCGGCGGCGCCCGATTTCGACAAAACCGTGGCGCCGGTAGAAGCCCTGCCCGGCAAGGTTGCCCGGGCGCACCTCGAGCAGCATGCGCGTCGCCGCGCGCAGCCGGGCCTCGCCGAAAACGTGGATCAGCAGGGCCGAGCCGCGACCGCTGCGCTGCAATTCAGGCAGCACGCTGATGTTGAGCAGGTGGGCTTCGTCCAGTACCCGCATCACGACCGCATAGCCGATCATGCGGCCACCTTCCCGCGCCAGCCATGCGTCATGACCGGCCGCCAGGGAATCCGCAAAGTTGCCTCGCGTCCAGGGAAAGGGATGGATGCGCGCTTCCGCCGTGGCCACCGCATCGAGATCCGCGTCTGTCATGGCCGGGTAGTGGAACACTATTTCGCCCCCCCGCGCGCCATCCGCTCGGCGGTCGTCAAGGCCACTTTCTCGCGCACGTAGATGGGTTGCGCGAGCACGGCCGGCACCGCGTCCCCTCGTGCAAACGCCGGCGCAGCGAGTCGCAGCACCGCGGCGGCGGTGGGAAATGCAGTGGCGCGCAGCCCGACGAGATCCGGCTTGCATGCGCGGAGCACCTGTCCGTATGCGGCAAAGCCATCGCCGACGCCCCAGCCGCCGGCAAAAGTCGGCGCCGGCAGCACGGCGGGCGGCAGACAAACCGGCGCCATGAGTTGCGCCACGCTGTCGCCATCGACCCGATATGCCGCGCCATATACCTCGTTCATGCGCGCGTCGAGGCAGACCCAGACCTCGCGTTCGCCGCAGGCCAGTGCCAGCGCTTCCAGGGTCGATACCGGCACCAGCGGAAGGTCGAGGCCCCAGGCCAATCCCTGCGCCACCCCGCAGGCCAGGCGCAGCCCGGTAAAGCTGCCTGGGCCGGCGCCGAAGGCAATGGCGTCGAACTGCGCCAGCGTGACACCCGCCTCCGCCAGTAATTCGTGCACCCACGGCAACAGGCGTTCGGAACCCCCGTTGGGGATTTCGCCGCTGCGCTCGATCAGTTCGCCGTCCTGCCACAACGCAACCGACAAGCGCCTTGTCGCGGTCTCGAAAGCCAGCAGACGCATGGAAGATCCGGAATCGCCGGCCTGCGCCTATTTGCGGCTGCCGAGAATGCCGCGCAGCGTGTCCTGGATGTCGGCCGGAATCAATACCGTCTTGGCATTGTCCGACTTGGCCAGATTGCCGATGGCATGGATGTATTTTTCGCCCAGCATGTAACGCATCGGCGCATCCTCGGCGCCGATCGCGGCCGCCACGCGGCGGATCGCCTCGGCCGAGGCATCGGCCAGCGTCACTTGCGCTTCGGCCTGCAGCCGGGCGGCCTGCAGTTGCGCCTCGGCATTGAGGATGGTGGCCTGCTTGGTGCCCTCGGCCTTGGTCACCATGGCCTTGCGCTCGCGCTCGGCGGAAGCCTGGGCCTCCATGGCCTTTTGCATGGATTCGGATGGGTTGATGTCCTGGATCTCGACCGACTTCACGGTCAGGCCCCAGTCGATGGCCTCATCGGCCACGCCTTCGCGCAGGCGCGCCTTGATCTTGTCGCGATTCGACAGCGCTTCGTCCAGCGTCATCTCGCCGATGATCGAACGCAAGGTGGTCATGATCATGTTGCGGATCGCTTCGGAAAAATCCGTCACGCCGTAGACCGCCTTGATCGGATCGGTCACCTTGATGAAGGCAATCGCGTTGGTCAGGATGACGGCATTGTCCTTGGTGATGACTTCCTGCTCCTGCACGTCGAGGATGATGTCCTTGGTGGTCAGCTTGTAACGCACCTGGTCGAAGTAGGGAACGATGATGTTGAGGCCGGGACGCAGCGTGGCGTGGAATTTTCCCAGGCGCTCGACAATCCATTCCTCGCCCTGCGGCACGATGCGCACACCCTTGCCGATCGTGACGACGACGAAAACAAACAGCGCGATTACAACAATGCCGAATTCACCCATGACCCGCCCCTTCAGTATTTGCCGACTTTAAGTATCTGGCCGTCAACGGCCAGCACCCTGACCCGCGCGCCGGCCGCGATCGCTTCATCGGCGAGGCAGGGCCAGACATCGGCGCCCATCACCGGCTTCTGGAAACGCACCTCGCCGCGCGCCGATTCGACACCCAGCGGTTCCACCGCCCTGACCAGGACACCGATTTCGCCCAGCGCCTCGTCGGCCTGGCCGGAGCGTGTCTTGCCG
>CAZYTN010000138.1:0-1356 GCA_964650115.1 uncultured Sulfuritalea sp. | reverse complement strand
CGTCACGCTGGTCGGCTTTGGCAGCTTCAAGCCCTCCAAGCGCGCCGCGCGCGTCGGTCGCAACCCGCAGACCGGCAAGGAACTCAAGATCGCTGCGACCACCGTGCCGCGCTTCACGGCCGGCGCCACGTTCAAAGCCGCCGTTGCCGGCAAGAAGGCCGCCAAGAAAAAGTAATCCCCGGCGCTTCAGGTTTTGTCAGGCCCGCCATGTGCGGGCCTTTTCATTATGTCCGCGCCGAAGGTGCGGACGGTATCCCCCGGTGGGATATGTCCACGCCGGAGGCGCGGATGGAAACCCCGGCGAGACAAGCGGCGTCCCGTCCTATACCAGTGCCATCGGTCACCGCGCGCAGCGCTGGCGGCTTGCCTCGAACAGGCATACCGCCGTTGCCGCCGCGACATTGAGCGATTCGGTGCCGGCGGCGAGCGGGATCATCGCTCGTATTTTTGCCGCCGCAACGAGTTCCGCGGACAGGCCCGCGCCTTCGTTGCCCACCAGCCAGAGTATCGGTCCCGTGAGGTCGAGTTCGTAGAGATTCGTCCCGCCATGAGCGACGGTCGCGATCGAAGTCGCCGGGCTGCCTGCCAGCGCGGCTGCAAGGTCGACCTGTTCGCGGATGGCGAGGGAGAAATGCGCGCCCTGCCCGCCGCGAAGCACGCGCGAGGTCCACGCGCCGGCGCAGCCCGGGCCGAGCAGGACATTGCCTACTCCTGCGGCGGCGGCGGTACGCAGGATGGCTCCGACATTGCCGGCATCCTGCACGGCATCGAGCAGCACGGCATCGCCGATTGGCCCGCCGCCTGGCGCCACCGGTATGTCGATCACGGCGGCAATGCCGGTCGGCGTGCCGACTCCGGATAGCTCACGGAACAGGCTGTCGCGCAAAGTCAGGCGAGCTATTCCTGCGGCGCCTTGCAGCAGGGCGGCAATTTCGGCATTCTTCTGCCCGCTCTCGCTGACCAGCAACTGCCTGACGCCGATGCCGCAGGCGAAGCATGTCGCTACCAGATGGATGCCATCGACCAGGGCGCGCCCATGGCCGCGGGGATCATCGGCCAGTGCGCGGAGAGCCTTGAACTGCGGATTCTCGCGCGAACTGACATGGCGCATATCGCTCATCCCGTTTCTTCGAGCAGGGCTCGTATCGGCGCAAAACTCCTGCGGTGGAAACTGGCGGGACCATGCAGCATCAGGGCAGCGCGGTGAGCAACCGTGTCATAGCCCTTGTGACGATCCAGTGCGTACTGCGGAAATGCCGCATGGATGCGCCGCATTTCGGCATCGCGCGCCGTCTTGGCGAGAATCGAAGCCGCCGAAATCGCCGGCTCGCTGGCATCGCCGCGAACGATGGCGCG
>CAZYTN010000137.1:0-6132 GCA_964650115.1 uncultured Sulfuritalea sp. | reverse complement strand
TGCCACTCGTCGCCGGGCATCTTGCCCAGCAGGGAACTCTTGCCATGCACCACCTCGTCGTGCGACAGCGGCAGGACGAAATTCTCGCTGTAGGCATAGAGCTGGCCGAAGGTCAGCCGCTCGTGGTGGTAGCGCCGATACACCGGATCGTGCTGCATGTAGTCCAGCGTGTCGTTCATCCAGCCCATGTTCCACTTCATCGAAAAACCGAGGCCGCCGAGCCAGGTCGGCCGCGATACCATCGGCCAGGCCGTCGATTCCTCGGCAATGGTCAGCGCGCCGGGATAGTCCGCATGTACCATTTCGTTCATTTCGCGCAGGAAGGCGATGGCTTCGAGATTTTCGCGCCCGCCATGAACATTCGGCGTCCACTCGCCGGCCTTGCGCGAGTAGTCAAGGTAGATCATCGAAGCCACGGCATCGACGCGCAGCGCATCGACGTGAAATTCCGACAGCCAGTAGGCCGCCGAGGACAGCAGGAAGCTCCTGACCTCGTTGCGCCCGTAGTTGAAGACGTGCGTGCCCCAGTCGGGATGCATTTTCTGCTGCGGATCCTGGTGCTCGTAGAGCGCCGTGCCGTCGAAATGGGCCAGCGCCCAGTCATCGGCCGGAAAATGGCCGGGCACCCAGTCGAGAATCACCCCGATGCCGGCCTGGTGCAGGCGGTCGACCAGGAAACGCAGGTCGTCGGCGCTGCCGAAGCGCGAACTCGGCGCGAAAAACCCGGTGCATTGATAGCCCCAGGATTCGTCGAGCGGATGCTCCATCAGCGGCAGGAATTCGACGTGGGTGTATCCCAGATCGACCAGGTAAGGGACCAGCCGCTCGGCCAGATCACGATAGCTGTAGAAGCTGCGATCCGGATGGCGCATCCAGCTGCCCATGTGCATTTCATACACGCTCATCGGCGCCGATAGCCAGTCGCCGGTTTGGCCACTGCGGGCTCTCGCCAGCATCCAGGCGCCGTCATTCCAGACATGCGCCGACTCCGGTGTCACGCAGCAAGCCGAGGCCGGACGCCGCTCGAAGGCGTGCGCATAGGGGTCGCTCTTCAGGCGCAGGGTACCGCTGCCGCGCAGACGCAATTCGAAGCGATACAACGCGCCTGCCGCCAGTTCGGGCACGAACAGCTCCCAGACGCCGGAACCGCCGAGGGTTGCCATCGGATGGACGCGGCCGTCCCAGCCATTGAAACCGCCCACCACCGAAACGCGCTCGGCATTCGGCGCCCAAACCCGGAAGCAGATGCCGACAATGCCATCGCGCGTTTGCGGTACGGCACCGAATGTGCGCCAGGCCTGGCGCAAGCGCCCGGCGTTGAAGAGGAACAAATCATCGGCCGGCGGTTGCGGCGTAAAGGCATAGGTATCGTAGTGCCTGACGCCGTCGACATCGAGACGCCACGGCCTCGATGGCGGAGCGGCGCCCTGCCATTCGAAAAGGTCGGAACCGCTGCGGCGTTTCAGCGGCGCCCATTCGCCATTGGCCAGTTCCACCGCAACCGATTTTGCCTGCGGGCGAAAGACCCGCAGACGCCAGCCGGCGCCTTCGGCATGAAGACCCAACACGGAAAAGGGATCGTGTTCGCGCGCTTCGAGCAATGCGGCGCAGGCAGGGACGGGCATGGTTATATACTCAGATCAGTTTTTGCTATCGTATCGATTGTAGCCGCAATGGAGAATTCACCATGTTTCCAATTCTAGAACATGCCTTTAGCGGCGCCGTGCAAGCAGGCGGCGGGGAGGGAACAGAGTCGTGAAATACAGCGAAATCACCCGCAATACCTTTGGCATCGTGCTGGCCGGCGGCCGCGGCAGCCGCCTCATGCAACTCACCGACTGGCGCTCCAAACCGGCCGTGCCTTTTGGCGGCAAGTTCCGCATCGTCGATTTCACGCTGTCGAATTGCGTGAACTCCGGTATCCGCCGCATCGGCGTCGCCACGCAGTACAAGGCGCAGAGCCTGATCCAGCATTTGCAGCGCGGCTGGAGCTTTCTCGACGGCCGCTTCCACGAGTTCATCGACATCCTGCCGGCCCAGCAGCAGGTCAGCGAGCACTGGTATCGGGGAACGGCCGATGCGGTATTCCAGAATCTCGACCTGATCCGGCGTAACCGGCCGAAGCATGTACTGGTGCTGTCCGGCGATCACGTCTACAAGATGAACTACGCCCGCATGCTGGTCGAGCATGTCGAGCGGCAAGCCGATTTCAGCGTCGCCTGCATCGATGTCCCGCGGCACGAGGCCAGCGAATTCGGCGTCATGCACGTCGACGACCAGCAGCGCGTCGTGGCCTTCGTCGAGAAGCCCAAGGATCCCCCATCGATTCCCGGCCGCCCCGATCGCGCCCTGGCCAGCATGGGCGTATACGTTTTCAATGCGGACTTTCTCTACGAGCAGCTGGTCTGCGACCACGATGACCCGCAGTCCTCGCACGACTTCGGCAAGGACCTGATTCCGCATTGCGTCGACCGCTACCGGGTGTTCGCCCACAACTTCGTCAATTCCTGTGTCGGCATGGATGAAGCCGGGATTCCCTACTGGCGCGACGCCGGGACCATCGATGCCTACTGGGAGGCCAACATGGAACTGACCAAGGTGACTCCCGAACTCAATCTGTATGACGACGAATGGCCGATCTGGACCCACCAGGAACAACTGCCGCCGGCCAAGTTCGTCTTCGACGATGACGGACGGCGCGGCATGGCCGTCGATTCCATGGTCTCCGGCGGCGACATCATCAGCGGCGCCCTGGTGCGCCATTCCCTGCTGTTCTCGCGGGTGCATGTGCACAGCTTTGCCACGATCGAGGACTCGGTGATCCTGCCCGACGTTGATATCGGCCGCCGGGCGAAGCTGCGCCGCGTGGTGATGGACAAGCATTGTCGCGTTCCGGAAGGTTTGACCATCGGCTACGACGTCGAGGCCGACCGCCAGCGCTTCCACGTCAGCGAAAACGGCATCACCCTGGTAACGCCGGAGATGCTCGGCCAGCAGGCCCACCATATAAGGTGACTTTCAATGTGAAAGTCACCAAGGCCATCAAGGCCCCCCACCCCCATCCCCCGCCCCAAGGCGGGGGCCAAGTTTTGCTCGCTGCGCTCGATAACATGGACAACTCCCTCATTCGCCCAGTGCTGGCTTCGCACCCATCGTGAAAACCCTCGACCTGGTCTTTCTCTGGCACATGCACCAGCCGGACTATCGCGACCACGGCGCGGCCGGCACGGGCCTGGAAGTCGGCGCTGGCGGTACGGCGACCGGCGAGTTCGTCCTGCCCTGGGTCTATCTGCATGCCATGAAAGACTATGTCGACATGGCGGCGCACCTTGAACGCCATCCGCAAATCCGCTGCGTCGTCAATTTCGTGCCGGTGCTGCTCGACCAGATCGAGGACTACGCGCAGCAGTTTGCCGACGGGCAGTTTCGCGATCCCTTGCTGCGCATGCTGGCGACACCCGACCTGGAGCGCATCAGCGAAGCGGATCGGAGCCTGTTGCTGGCGACCTGTTTCCGCGGCAATCACAGCACCATGCTGGCGCCTTTTCCGCACTACAAGCGCCTGCACGACATTTACCTGCTGCTCGACCATAAAAGCGAAACGGCTTACCGCTATCTCTCCGGCGCCTATTTCTCCGATCTCGTGACCTGGTACCACCTGACCTGGACCGGCGAATCCGAGAGGCGCCGCAATCCTCTGCTGGCCAAGCTGATGAGCAAGGGCGAAGGCTATGACGCGCACGACCGCCAGCAGTTGCTGACGAGCATCGGCGACTTGATCGGCGGGCTGATTCCGCGCTGGCGGGCGCTCTCCGCACGCGGCCAGGTCGAGATCTCGTCCACGCCGAACACGCATCCGCTGTCGCCGCTGCTGCTCGACTTCAAGGCCGCGCGCGAAAGCCTGCCCGAGGCGCCGCTGCCGTTCACCGCCGCCTATCCCGGCGGACGCAGCCGCGTCGTTGCCCACATCGATGCCGCGCGGATCAGCCATGCCCGGCGTTTCGGCGCACCGCCGGTCGGCATGTGGCCGGCCGAGGGCGCTGTCTCCGAGGACTTCGTCAAATACCTGGCCGCCGCCGACTGCCGCTGGATCGCCAGCGGCGAAGGCGTGCTGAACAACAGCCTTGCCGCGAGCAAGATTGCCGACCCGCAAGCCGCCTACCATCCCTGGAAGCTGGAGAAGGCCCCCGGCCTGACGCTGTTTTTCCGCGACGAGCGGCTGTCCGACCTGATCGGCTTCGACTATGCCAAATGGCACGGCCGCGATGCCGCCCAGCACCTGGTCGTGCAACTGGAGGCCATCCTCGACGCGACGGCCGGAAACCAATCCCCGGTGGTCAGCATCATCCTCGACGGCGAAAATGCCTGGGAGCACTATCCCTACAATGGCTACTACTTTTTCGAAGACCTCTACGGCCTGCTCGCCGAACATCCGCGCATCCGCACCACGACCTACGCCGAACTCCTGGCGCGCACGACGCCGCCGCTTGCCACCGTACTGCCGCGCCTGACGGCGGGCAGCTGGGTCTATGGCACGCTGTCGACCTGGATCGGCGACGAGGCAAAAAACCGCGGCTGGGATCTTCTGTGCGAAGCCAAGCAGAGCTGTGATCGGGTGCTCGCCAGCGGCCGCCTCGACAGCGCGCAGGTCGCCGCGGTCAACGCGCAGCTGGCGATCTGCGAAAGCTCCGACTGGTTCTGGTGGTTCGGCGACTACAACCCGTCGGCCGCCGTCGCCAGCTTCGACAGCCTCTACCGGCGCAATCTGGCGCGGCTCTACGACCTGCTGCAACTGGAGCCGCCGGCCCATCTCGACACCCCCATTTGCGCCGGATCGGCCACCGCGGAAGGCGGGTCCATGCGTCGCGTCACACATGAAAAAGCGAATTAAACGCCCCCTTCCCCCGACCCCCCGCCCAGGCGCGGGTGACTGCCAGCTCGCTGCGCCCGAGTGTCACGGGGCGCTTCGGATCCACCTGTTTTCCATGCCAATCAGACAATGACCATCAGCCTCCTGTTCGGGGTTCACGCCCACCAGCCCGTCGGCAACTTTCCCGCCGTCATCGACGACGCCCATGTCCGCAGCTACGGCATGTTTCTGCGCGTCATGGAGCGCTATCCGGAATTTCGCTTCAGCGTGCATTTTTCCGGCTGGCTGCTGGATGTGCTGTTCGAGCGCTTTCCCGAAGACATGGCACGCCTCGCCGCGATGACCCGCCGCGGCCAGGTCGAGTGGTTCGGCTCCGGCGACTGCGAGCCGGTGCTGGCGGCAATACCGCATCGCGACCGGGTAACGCAGATCGCCACGCTCTCCGACAAAATCGAGCGCCGCTTCGGCATGCGCCCTTCCGGTGCCTGGCTCACCGAACGGGTCTGGGAGTCCTCGGTGGTGACCTCGCTGGTCGCCACCGGCATCCGCTACGTGGCGGTGGACGACTACCACTTTCTCTGCGCCGGCGAAAGCCAGGATCGCCTCGACAGTTTTTTCTCCACCGACGAGGACGGCCGCCGCCTCGACCTGTTCCCGATTTCCGAGGCCGCGCGCTACCGCCTGCCCTTTTCGCCGGCGGGCGAGGCCGTCGCCTGGCTGGAGGATCTGGCACGCCAGGGTCGGCGCGCGGCGATCTACTTCGACGACATCGAAAAATTCGGCATCTGGCCCGAAACCTACGAATGGGTGTTCGAGAAAGGCTGGCTGACGCAGTTCGTCGAGGGCGTTCTGGCCTCGTCCCTGATCCGCACCGAGACCTATGCCGACTACCATGCCCGCGAAAAGACGCGCGGCATCGTGTACCTGCCGACGACGTCCTACATCGAGATGAACGAATGGACGCTGCCGGCCCCGCGCGCCGCGACCTATCACGCACTGCTCGAACAGGAAAAGGCGGCCGGCCGCTTCGAGGCGCACAAGCCCTTCCTGCGCGGCGGCATCTGGCGCAACTTCATGTCGCGTTACACCGAAGCCAACTGGATGCACAAGCGCATGCTCGGCGCCTCGCGACGCCTGGCCGCGCTGCCGGCCGAACAGCGCAGTCCCGAACTGCAGGAGTACCTGCACCGGGCGCAGGCCAACGACGCCTACTGGCACGGCCTGTTCGGCGGCCTCTACCTGCCCCACCTGCGCCGCGCCAT
>CAZYTN010000136.1:0-6185 GCA_964650115.1 uncultured Sulfuritalea sp. | reverse complement strand
CCGAAATGGCAATCAGCTGATTGTTGTCGTATTTCTTGATGATCTTGACCATGTCGGGATTGGCGTTGCGGCGATGCCCGTCGCGAATCTCGGTCATCTGGCGCAGCAGGTACTTGTAGTGCTGGCCGGCCAGCACGGGATAGAACTTGTCCTTGACGCCCTCGCCATTGGCCTTGTGGCACTCGACGCATTCCTTCTCGTACATCGCCTTGCCATCAGCCACCTGCTTGGCGGCGTCCGGGCCCTCGTACTTGCCGTGGTCGACCGGAATGCACAGGCTCTCGATATAGGCCGAGACATTGGCCAGTTCCTGGGCGTCGGTCAATTCCTTGGCAAAGGGATACATGGTCGGGTTGTCGCGCAGGCCGGCGCGGATATCGGCCATCTGCTTGATCAGCACCGTGGTGTGCTGACCGGCGAGCTGCGGGAAGGTGCCGTCGGGGCGCCCCGCGCCGGAAGGCAGGTGGCAGGCGCCGCAGACTTCGTAGCCTTCCTTGCCGGCCTTGGCATTGCCCTTGAGCTTGAGCGCCTCGATCTTCTCGCCTTCCTGGGCGTTCCACTGGTAATCCTTGGATTCGATGCCGGCCTTTTTCTCGGCTGGCGACGCGGCCAGCGCGAAGGCGGGAATCAGCGCCATTGAAAGTGCGACGGTCAGTGCCTTGTACATAGTGATTTCCTTCTCCGTGAATGGGGTTCCGGACATGATGGCATCAGGAACATAAGTGGTCATTGATACTCGTCAATCGAACACGCTCGCCTGCCTGTTCCAGTTCAATTCGCCTTACTTGATTTCCGAAAGGTACTTGGCGAGTTCCTTGATTTCCTCGTCGGAAACCAGATGCATGACGCCCTTCATGGCCGCCGTGTTGCCGTTGGCGCGGGCGCCGCTCTTGATGTCGAGCATCTGGCGCTCGGCATACTTGGCATTCTGCCCGGCCAGCTTCGGATACTCGGGTGTCAATGGCTTCTTGGCGTCCTTGCCATGGCAGGCGACGCAGGTTTTTTCCAGGTAGAGTGCCTTGCCATCGGCCAGGGCCGGAGCAGCGAAGGTGGCGGCTGCGGCTGCGGCGAAAATCAATCTGACGTTCATGGTTTTCCCTTTCATAAAAGAAGTGGGGGGCAGAATAAATCTGCCCCCCAAGACTTGCCTTGATTTAGTGCAAGTTACTTGACCTTCTTGGCTCCGTTCTGCTCAAGGTAGGTCTTGGCGCGCAAACCGAGGTCGGCGGTCTTGACCTGGTATTGCCAGATCTGCTCGGCCCAGAGGTTGGCGTTCTCCCAGTCCTTCTTGGCGGCGAAGCCTTCATGCTTCTCCTTCAGGCCCTTGGTCTTGCCCAGCTGGTCGAATGCATCTTCCACCATCGCCACGACATCGGGGAAGTCCTTGTAGTTGACGCTGGTGATGTAGGCCACGACGGAGTCGATGATGGCTTGGGTGTCGGCCACTTTCTTCACCGTCGCCTTGTAGTCGGTCTCGGTGTAGTTGCCCTTGGCCAGCGTCGTCTTGGTCGGCTTCCAGCCCTTCGGCTTGACCAGCAGGTAGCCCATCATCTCCAGGTGCAGGGCGGAGCAGAACTCCGTGCAGTAGTAGGGATAGACCCCTTCCTTGTCGGCCTTGAACTTGACCGCGACCGTCTTGCCCGGCTCGACCGAGGCATGCACGTTGTAGGTCGACACCGTGAAGCCGTGGGTCTCGTCCTGCGCACGCTCGAGGTTGGTCAGGTTGATCGTCACCTCGTCGCCGACATCGACTTCGATGGTTTCCGGCGTGATGTGCGAGCGGATCAGGGTGGCAAAGACTTCGACCTTGTTGCCCTTCTTGACGATCTTCTCCTCGCCGGCGCGAACGCCGCCGGCGTGCGGCTTGTCGGTGCGGCTGTCGGTGCCGACCTTGTAGCGCACGGCGGGCTTCAGCTTGTTGGCGGCGATCGATACGGCATAGTGCGGCTCGCCCAGCGGCAGCGGCATGTCATACAGCAGCTGCATCTTGTCGCCGCTGATGTCGATCAGCTGATGGCTCTGCGGCTGCAGCGGGCCCACCGGCACGAAACGATCGATGGAAAGCTTGTTCAAGGCCACCAGGTACTTGCCGGCGGGCTTGGTCGAATCGCCTTCCATGGTCATCAGGTGACCGATGTTGTAATGCACGCTGAGCTTGTCCAGCACCTTGCCTTCGCAGTAGTTCCACTTCGCGACTTGCGAGTCGACATACAGCGAGGTGTAGGCGACGCAGGGCTTGCTGTCGTACTGGGTATGCAAGGGGCCGAGGCCCAGCGAGACCTGGGTATGCAGCGCATCCTTGAGGCCGATCACCGGAATGCCATAGGAATCCTTGGACTCGAACTTGCCGGCCTTGATTGCGGCCTGGATCTTCTCGAAGGAATACACGGACACGTGGGTGTCGAGCTTGCCGGCCACGATGATGAACTTGCCGTCAGGCGTCACGTCGACGCCGTGCGGGCTCTTCGGCTCGGGAATCAGGTAGAGCAGGCCTTCCTTGATCGCCGTTTCCATCATGACGACCTTGTGGCCGTTGATGACCTTGAAGCCCTTGCCCGCCTTGACCATCTCGGCGGCTTTCTTCCAGTTGAACACGTGCAGGTAGTCGGTGTCCTTCGCCGAGCAGCCGGCCTCATAAGGCGGACGCCCCTTCTCGATGCCGCCGACGTAACGCTCGGAACAGAACGAGTTGGTGAAGGACCAGCCCTCGGATGCCAGCTTGCCGGCATCGGACAGATCCTGCCAGTAGGGCGGCAGTTCGAAGGAGAAGGACTCGTTCGGAAGGATGCGCCCTTCCTTGCGGTCGAACTTCCAGTAGGTCACGCCGCCGCGATACTTCTCGTTCATTTCCTCCAGCGGGAAGAACTTCTTGTTCTCCAGCGGCGTCGGATACTGGGCGGCCTCGATCACGTACTCGGTATTGGTCGTGACGAAGGCGCCACCATGTTCAGATTTGAAGATCGGGTTGACCACGATCTGCTTGGTTTCGAAGTCTCGCAGGTCGATCACGGCGAGGCGCGGGTTGGCCTTGTCGTTGATGAACAGGAACTGGCCGTCATACTCGCCATTGGTTTCTGAAACCGCCGGATGGTGGGTATCGCCCCAGCTGATGTCCTTGCCGTCGATTCGGCCCTGCTTGAGGACGTTCTTCGAGCTTTCATCGAAGCCATAGCCCTGCCAGGGCTCCGGCGTGAACACGCCGATGTACTTGAGGATGCGCATCGACGGGATGCCATAGACGATGACCTGGCCCGACTGTCCACCCGAGCTGAAGGTGACGAACTCGTCGCGTTTGCCGGTCGGCACGTAGGTCTTGGCCGCGGCCAGCAGATCCTGCTGGCTCAGACCCCGCTCCTTCAGCACATCCTGCAGGCTTTCAGCCGACCAGGCTACGGTCGCCGCCAATCCCATCCCGGCTGCCAGCAGCAGCGTGGTGGCTTGCTTGTTAAACTTTCTCATATTGTCGCTCCCATTCCGGTTGATACTGCTCAATCACTGCTTCCTGTGCATGCAAACCCGCGCGCCGTCGCGACGATTCGCCACGCGGCAATTTGTCGAACATTTGACTCCCTTGGGGATAGTCGCGGCCTTGATATGGATCAATCGCCGGAACGCATCGACATTGACCCTCATCGATTCATCATTTGACGCCATTGAATTCGCCATGAAGGAGCCATGAAATTCGGTAACTCGCGAATCGGCACGCTGGCGATGGTCGCCACCCTGATCGCGATCGCGGTCATCGGTCAGCGCTTTTCTCCCCTGCTGCTGCCCAAGGCCGACGTGACCGGCGTCGTGGAGGCACGATGCGACCTGCAGCAGCGGGCCTGCTCCGCGGCATTGGCGGAAGGCGGAATGGTTCGGCTGTCGATCACGCCGCGGCCGATTTCCGTGCTCCAGGCCTTGCGCGTCGAAGTCGGCACCAGCGGCATCGAGGCGCACAAGGTGGAAATCGATTTCGCCGGCGCGAGCATGAACATGGGCTACAACCGAATCCAGCTCGCTGCCGCAGGAGCCGGCCGTCACACGGGGGAAAGCTCGCTGCCGGTCTGCGTTTCCGGTGGCATGAGCTGGGTCGCGACGGTCATGATCGAAACCGACCGCCAGCGCATCGCCGTGCCCTACCGCTTCGACGTCGGACGCTGAGAGCGCGGCACGCGGACGCCGCCCCGCGTGGAATTGATCCACCATCGGCGGTTTATCCGATACAGATCAAGGAAACGCGCCTGCCAGGGCGGCGACAATTCGTCGTAACACCGTTCGCCGGATCACATCAATGAAAATGCATTTTCTCCTGTTCCTGCTGGCCCTGGGTCTCGCCAATCCTGGTCAGGCCCAGAATCCCGAGAAAGGCAAGGAGATCAACAGCACTTGTGCCGGCTGCCATGGCGAATTCGGCCAGGGCGGCTCGCGCGGCGAATACCCGCGCCTCGCCGGCCAGGGCGCAAAGTATCTGGAAGCGCAACTCAAGGCCTTCCGCGCCCGCACGCGCATCAACATTCCGATGTACCCCTACACCCAGGAACGGGAACTTCCCGATGAAGACATCAAGGACATCGCCGCCTACCTGGCAGCGATCGAGCTACCGACCAAGTGGCCGGTGTTCAAGGACAGCGACGACGCGTTGACGCGCCTGACCCTGACCGAGCGCGTCATGATCATTCCGCGCGTGCAGGGTAACGTCGCCAATGGCGAAGCGATCTATCAGAAGCAGTGCGCCGCCTGCCACGGCAAGACCGGCATGGGCCGCGGCATGTTCCCGATGCTGGTCGGCCAATACACGAGCTACCTGAAGCGGCAGATGGACAAATACCTCAAGGGCGAGCGCCCGCACGACGAGGAAGGGTTAGGCGGCCTGCTCAACAAGCTCAGGGACGAGGACATGCAGGACATCCTGGCCTACGTCACCACCCTGCAGGAGCAGCAGTAACTTGTCCTGATTTCGAGAAGAAATCGTAGCGAGCGGGCCGCAGCGGGGTGCGGCCGGAGCGCAGCTACCGGAACGTATGTTGTTATCCGTGAGGGCGAGGCGGGGTTTCGCAAAGCATGCTTTGCGCCGCCGCAGCCGGCCCGGTGTGCAAACCGGGCCGTGGAAGAGCACCGCCCGGACGCCGATCCGGCACGCGCAGTAGATTTATTCCGAAATTCGCAATCCTGTCTTCTTGAGGATTGCGGAGCTGTAGAGGATGTCGTGCGCCCGGCAGGCGTCGCCCAGCAGGGCGGCGATCTCGTCCACGCGCGCAGCAACTTCCTCGCGGGTCTGGCTGTGCACCATGGCGAACAGGTTGTAGGGCCAGTCCGGCAGGCGGCGCGGGCGCCGGTAGCAATGCGTGACGAAGTCCAGGGCGCCAACCCGCGCGCCCAGTTCGTCGATCCTTGCATCATCGACATCCCACACCGACATGCCGTTGGCCGTGTAGCCGATGGCATAGTGGTTGGGCACGGCGCCGATGCGGCGGATCACGCCGCTGTCGAGCATGCGCTGCAGGCGTGCCAGCACATCGTCGGGGGCAATCCCCAGTTCGTCTGCCAGCGCATCGTAGGGCCGCGAGACGCGCGGCAGGCCGGCCTGGGTGGCGACAATCAGGCGCCGGCCGACGGCATCGAGTGTGGGCTTGGGCGAGACTTCAGGCATGCAGCTTCATCTCCACGAAGTATTCACGCTCCTTGGGGAAGGTGAATACCGGCAGTCCGGTCGCGGACTCGATCGCGGCGGTGGCTGCCGCGATGCCCTGCGGCGTCGCCGTGGCCAGCACGAACCACATGTTGAGCGCATGCTCGCGGCGGTAGTTGTGCGCCACTTCGGGGAAGGCGTTGACCTGTGCCGCGACACGCTCGAAGTCGGCCTCCGGCACACGCATCGCGGCGAGCACGAAAGCGCCGCCGGCGCGCTCGATCTGGAACATCGGGCCGAAGCGTGTGAGCACGCGACGCTCGAGCATCGTATCGAGCCGCCGCAGCAATTCATCCTCGTCCAGGCCCAGCGTCTCGGCCACCTGGCGATAGGGTTCGCGCACCAGAGGGAAATCGCCCTGCAGGGCATTGATCAGCTTGCGATCGACGTCGTCCAGCGCCGGCGCGACCGTTTCACGCATCGACGAGTTCATTCGCCTTGCGCGCGGGCGCCGCGATCTCGGCGAAGTAGCGCGCGCCGCACTGTTTGAAGCGGCGCGTCGAGAACAGCG
>CAZYTN010000135.1:0-6219 GCA_964650115.1 uncultured Sulfuritalea sp. | reverse complement strand
AGCAGCGCGCGCATCACCTGCGGACTGACGTGGCCGGCGAACATGGCGCGCAGGTTTTGCCGTTCGCGGAACTGGCGGGCGAAATCCCAGGCCTGTCGCGCGCCGAAGGCAAGCAGTGTGACGATGACGATGTTGGCTACCCGCAGATAGTCGCCATGCCAGAGCGCGAAGGTGGAACCGGCGACGAAGCCGCCGATGACTCCGATGAGCACCAGGGTCTTGAGCCAGCCGCTGCGGCCGAACCAGAGCAGGGTGCCGATGCCGGCCAGCATCAGCGAGACGTTCGCCGGTACCCGCGCGATCAAGCCGCGACCGAGCAGCGAGCGCAGGGCCTGGATGTGCACCACGGCGCCCGGTTCGGTGCGGCTGTCCGGTTCCCAGGCGGCCAGCGGCACCGGCAGGCGATGGCGGGTTTCGGTCGGCAAAAGGCTGGCCACCACCACGGCGCGGCCCTTGACCAGGGCACGCAGCGGCGCCTCTTCACCGCGCCGGATCCAGCCCAGCACGGTACCGACCGGCGTGTATTCGATGGCGCCGCCGACGCTGTAGTCGATCAGGCCGCTGAGCGAACCCTGGCGACCCATGTGTTTTGCCATGGCCAGCGCCAGCGGCTCCTGCTTTTCGTCGGAGCGACAGCGCAGCTGGTTGATGCGGCGCACGGTACCGTCGGTGTCCTCGCAGATGGCCAGCGAGGCGACCGCACCCTCGCCGATGGCCGCTCGCAGTTCCGGCGCAATCGGACGCAACTTGCCGCCGACACCGGGCGGCTGACCCACCACCAGTGGCGCCGCGCTGCGCAGCAGATAAATGCCGGCGAGCAGCGGGGCGTCGATGTCCTTCACCAGAAAGTCGTAGGAGCGCACCGGCAGGGGCATCGCCAGGCCGACTACCGCCGGCCGGGCAGCCGCAAGCCCGGCAAACAGGACGCCGAAGTGGGCATGCCAGAGGGCGGTGGGTTCCGCAATGGTTTCGTAGGCGTCTTCGTCGATGCCGATGACCACCACGTCATGGGCCAGCGACGAGGGCGCGTTGGCGCGCAGCCAGTGTGCCTGCGCATCGTAGAGCGCCTGGTCGGCGAAGCGCAAGGTGCGCGTTTCCATCAGGCTCCAGGCGGCGGCGCACACCAGCAGGAAGCCGATCAGGATATCGCGGGAGAGACCGAACATATATTGATTATGACATGGGGCGAAGCGACCGAAGTCGACGCGCCGCCCTACCTCAGCCTGCCGATGCAGTGCCCCGGTCGCGGCGGGTGAATCGGGTCAGGTCAGATGCGCTCGGTCTGAATCGGCGCCTGGTTTTCGAGAACACCTATCTGCCGAATGGCGGTCAAGGTGTCGAGGTCGGCCAGGAATGCATCCACGAGTACCGGGTCGAACTGGGAATCCGCACCCTCGCGCAGGAGCTGAATGGCGGCATCCATGGTCCAGGGCCTTTTGTACGGGCGAGGGGACAGCAGCGCATCCCACACGTCGGCAACGGCGACGATCCGCGCGGCCAGGGGAATATCATGCCCACCGAGCCGGGCCGGATAACCTTTGCCATCGAAGCGCTCATGGTGGTGGCGGGCGATATCGGCCGACATCTTCATTGAATCGGAACTCGAACCTTGCAGCATTTCGTGTCCAATGTCGGGATGGGTTCGCATGATGACCAGTTCGCTGTCGGTCAGACGACGCGGCGCAAGCAGGATCTCGTCGGGAATGCCGATTTTCCCGATGTCGTGCAAAGGGGCCGCCATTCCGATCATATTCACTTCAGGATCGCCGAGTCCGAGTTGGCGCGCCAGAAGGATGGAATAGCGTGCCATGCGGACGAGGTGCTGCCCGGTATCCGAGTCCCGCTTTTCGGCTACAACGGCCAGACGTTGCAGCATTTCCATGTTGCGGCTTTGAAGATCTTCGGTTACCTCGGCAACGCGTTGCTCCAGAATCTCCGCGTGACGCTTGTTCTGCAGCTGGAACGAGCGCATGTTGAGCAGATTGCGGCAGCGGGACTGACATTCCCTGGGGTTGATCGGCCGTATCAGAAAATCAGCCGCACCGGCGTCCAGCGCGGCATAGCGCACCGCCAGATCGTCGCTCGCCGTGACGACCACGATGGGCAAGTCGGCCAGATGATCCATTTGCTTCAGCAAGCGGATCACGCCAATGCCGTCGAGGTCCGGCATGCTGAAATCCGTCACGACCAGGTCCAGGTGGTGATCGGCGGCGTACTTCACCGCTTCCAGTGGCTGATCAAAGGTCAGGACGGCTACGCTGGCGGAAATACTGGAAAGTATTTCGGCGATGAGCAGAGAGTTGGATGTTTGGTCGTCTACTACGAGTACGCTCTGACGCATGGTCTGCCTTGAGATCACGAATGCACCTTGCCGGCACGGATGCCGGCATACCGATCCGTGCGCAAGGCGCAACATAACATCCCTCCACGCGCGGGACAATGGCTGGCCGATCGAAATGAACCGCATTGCAGGAAAAGGACACTGTTCGCCGAATACAATATATGCAATCCTGGCGAGCGTTGTTCCGTGTAATCATGGCGGTGCGCGCGCCGCTTGGTAGCGCCGGCCGATCTGCAAGGCAAGCAATAACCATGTAATGTCTGGCGTCTTGTGGGAATGCTGTGAACAACCGAGGGCCGATCGTGGAATCCTGATGCGAACCGCTTCGACACTTCAAGTCGTATTGGCGAAGCAAGCCAAACTGCGGACATTCGTTGGCATCCCTATGGCCGTGGCGCTTGTATGGATGCATCACGCCACGGGCAAGGTCTTCCAGTGGGCTGACTGGGTTGTTGGCTGCTATTTCCTCTACATTGCCGCCGCATGGTTCGCGGCGAGGTGGCTGCCGGAGCGGCGGTGGACCGCGGCCATTTATTGCACGGCCGTGCTCGATGCGGTTTTCCTGACGTTCTGGCTGCCGTTGATCGAGGATGCTGAAGGCATCATCCTTGGTTTTGCGCTGTTCACCGGTCTTGGCTACGGGTTGCGTACGGGCAACAAGTACATCATGTGGTCCAACCAGTTTGTCACCCTGGCCGGATACGCGCTGCTTCTCGCCATCTACCCTGTGTGGCTGGAGCACCCCATACGGGCGATCGCCTTCGCGGTGCCGCTGATCATCATTCCCATATATGTGGGAATGCTGCTCGACCAGTTGCACGCGGCGCGGCAACGCGCCGAGGAAGAAAGCCAGGCAAAGTCCGATATGCTGGCCAAGGTTTCGCATGAACTGCGGACGCCGCTGGGTGGAATCGTTTCCGCCGCCGACCTGATCCACATGGCGGCTCCGACCGCGCCGCAGGGACGGCTGGCCAGCACCATCATGGCACTGGCCAAGCACCTGCAGGACGACATCGCCGATCTGCTCGACCAGGCCAAACACGAGGCCAAGTCGCTGATCCTGAATCCGGGCATCTGCGACATCCGCGAACTGATGGGCACGGTGGAAGCCGCGGTGCGCGCCAAGGCGAACGAGAAGCACCTCGACCTGCAGGTGATCATCGATCCGCGGCTCGACGCCGCGAGCATCGCCGATGCGCACTACCTCGGCCGCGCCCTGCTTAACCTGGCCGGGAACGCGGTCAAGTTTACCGAGGAGGGCCAGGTCGTGATCCGGGTGATGGTGCTCGATGCCACGCCGAGCAGGTTCTACCTGCGCTTTTCCGTCGAGGACAGCGGAGTCGGCATTGCCCAGGCGGACCAGGAGAATATCTTCGAGCCCTTCGTGCAGCTCGATACCGGTCCCGCCCGTCGCTCCACCGGCACCGGCCTCGGCCTGTCGATCTGCAAGGATGTGGTTGAACTGATGGGCGGCAAGCTTCGCGTTTCGAGCGAGCCCGGCCGCGGCTCGCGCTTCTGGTTCGACGTATATTTTCCGCGCGCCGACGCGCTGTCCATGGCGCCGCCCGTCGTCGCCGACCGCGCCGCCATAAAGCCGCTGCGCATCCTGGTGGTCGACGACAACGTCACGAACCTGCACCTGCTGCGCGAGATCCTCGAGCAGGATCGGCATGTGGTAACCGTCGCCGAGTCGGGGCAGTCCGCGCTCGACCTGCTGGCGACGCCCGACCTGGCGCCGGACGTAATTTTCCTCGACTACAACCTCGGCGACATGGACGGCATCCAGGTCCTGCAGGTTTACCATTTTGGCGTGCGCGATCCCGCGCCGGTGTTCTTCCTCACCGCCGATACCTCGGCCGACACGACGGCACGCCTGCGCGATACCGATGCCTGCGGCATCATCGGCAAACCGGTGCGGCTGGCGGAGATCCGCGAGGTTCTGGCAGAGACATTCCCGGAGGGCGATGCCGGGGCGAGCGCCAAGACCTCACCCGGGCTGCGCGCGGTGCCCATCCTCTACCTCGACGCCGAGGTCCTGGCGGAGGTGGCCTCCATCAGCAAGCGGCCGGCATTTCTCGGCGAAATGATCGATCGCGCGGTCCGCGACATCGAGCGGAACACGACGGGTCTGATTGCCGCACTCGGTGACGAGCAGTGGAACGAGGTCAAGAAGCTGGCGCACGCCTTGAAGGGCGTCGCGCATCAGATGGGCGCTTTCCGCCTCAAGAATACGGCGACCTCGATCATGCAGACGGACATAGCGGGGCTGGAGGCGGTGCGGACCAAGCTCGCGACGGAACTGGCCGACGTCAGCGCCAACAGCGTTGCGGCGCTGCTGGAGTGGCGCGTCGCGGCTAAGCCGAACGCTTCTGGAAAATCGGTGGCGTGACCGTGGCGGCGCCGGCATCGGCCGCCTGCATGCGCACCAGGGTGTTCAGTACCCGGCGTTCCTCGGCGGACAGCGCCATCGCCGTCGCGACCCAGTCCTCGACGACGGTGCGCATTTCCACCAGATCAAACCCGCCCATGCGCGCTTCGGCGCGCTGCAGCGCCATGCGGGCCTTGTAGCGGCGGCGGTGCTCGGCGATGAAGCGCTGCACGGCGGCCGGACCTTCGCCGGGCTCGCACAGCTCATCAACCACGCCAAGCGCATGCAGGTCCGCGGCGGAATGGACCCGCGCATTGCGCAGGAAGGCGGCGGCGCGTCGCAGTCCGATGCGGTTGGACAAAAGCGTCATGCCACCGGTGCAGGGGAAGGTGCCGAAGGCGATTTCGGGGAAGCCGAATTGTGCGCCGCGTTCGGCGATCAGGTGCGAAGCGCTCAGCGCCGTTTCGAAGCCGCCGCCCAGGGCGCGTCCCTGGACGAGGGTGATGGTGGTGACCTCCTGCGCCGCGGCGAATATCCGCCGGATCAGCTCCAGGCAGCGCATCGAGTAGGCGCGCAGCGCCCCGGCGTTGCCGCTTTCGATGCAGGACTGGAAGTAGGCGAGGTCGCCGCCCAGGGCGAAATGGCGAGGATGGCTCGAGGTCAGAACGAGATAGTGCAGACGGCCTTCGCGTGAACCGTCCTGCCAGTGCCAGCGGTTCTCTTCGATCCGGTCCAGCAGCCGCTCGAAACCGGCAAGCAGTTCCGGCGAGAAGTTGAGCGGCCGTCCGGGCACCGGCTGCAGGGAAACCCACAGGGTATCGAGGGAAATGTCCAGCCGGGTTGTCAGCACGGTGTCGTTCTGCGGGGCTTGCGGCGCGATAGAGGCGGTCTTCACCATGGCATGCCTACCACTAATGAAAGCTCAATATTACCGCTTGCTGAGCACGAGGGCAGCATTTGTGCCGCCAAAACCGGCACTTAGGCTCAATGTGTGGCGAATTTGCACATCCCGTTCGGCGACGCCCGGCACGTGGCGCAGCGCACAGGCCGGGTCGATATCGTCGAGAAAGGCTGTTGCCGGGAGAAAGCTGTGCTTCATGGCGAGGACGCAGACGGCGAGTTCCATGGCACTGGCGGCACCCAGCATGTGCCCGTGCTGGGCCTTGGTACTGCTGACGGGTACAGCGTCGGCCGCAGCGCCGAGGGCGTTGCGCAGGGAAGTCACTTCTACCGGATCGCCCGTGGGGGTCGCTGTGCCATGGGCGTTGATGTAGGACAGATCGCCCGGACGCAGACCGGCATCGCGCAAGGCCGCCGTGACGGCAACTGTCTGGCCGTGCGAATGCGGGGCACCGATATGGTAGGCATCGCAGGCGATGCCGTAACCGGACAGGGTCGCATACGGAACTGCGCCGCGGGCACGTGCATGCTCGGCGCTCTCCAGGACAAAGAACACTGCACCCTCGGCAAGTACCAGTCCGCTGCGGTCGCGGGAAAATGGCCGGCAGCT
>CAZYTN010000134.1:0-6356 GCA_964650115.1 uncultured Sulfuritalea sp. | reverse complement strand
AAGCGCCTGGAGCAACGCAACCGCGAGCAGCTCGACGAGCTGCAGCGCAGGAAAGCGGATGACCGGCAACTGCTGGCCGAGGCGGAGCGATCGCGCCGCGCGCTGCTGAACGCGGTCGAGGATCAGACGCGGGCGGCGAATGCGCTGCGAGCGAGCGAGCAACGCTTCCGCAGCTTCGTCGAGAACGCCAGCGACATCATTTTCGAACTGGCGCCGAATGGCGTCATCACCTATATCTCGCCGAACTGGGAGGGTTTCGTCGGCATACCGGTCGCCGACGCCATCGGCAAGTCGATCGCGACCTACCTCCATCCCGACGACGTGGCCATGTGCCGGAAGCTGCTCGACGATGCCAGCGCCACGAAAAATCCCGTCAGCGCAGAATATCGGGTCGTACCGCGCGAAGGTCCGCTGCGCTGGCACGCGACCCGCGGCGTGGCAGTGCGCGACGCGGATGGCAAGGTGACAGGTTACCAGGGCATCGCGCGCGACATCACCGAACGCAAGGCGGCCGAGGCGCAGTTGCACAAGTTGGCCCTGGCCGTGGAGCAGAGCCAGGAGAGCATCGTCGTCGCCAACCTGGACGCCGAGATCGAGTACGTGAACGAGGCCTTCGTCCAGGCGACGGGCTACAGCCGCGAGGAAATCATCGGACAGAACCCGCGCATCCTGCAATCGAGCAAGACCCCGCGCGAGACCCATGCCGCCCTGTGGCAGGCGCTGAGCCAGGGCCTGCCCTGGAAAGGCGAGTTCCACAACAAGCGCAAGGACGGCAGCGAATACATCGAGTTCGCCATCATCACGCCCTTGCGCCAGCCCGACGGGCGCATCACGCATTACGTCGCGGTGAAGGAAGACATCACCGAGAAAAAGCGCCTCGGCCTCGAACTGGACAATCATCGCCACCATCTGGAGGATCTGGTGGAAAGCCGCACCAGGGAACTGGTCGCGGCGCGGCAGCAGGCCGAGGCCGCCAACCAGGCCAAGAGCAGCTTCCTGGCCAACATGAGCCACGAAATCCGCACGCCGATGAATGCCATTCTCGGGCTCACGCATCTGCTGCGCGGCGCGGCGGCGACGCCGCAACAGGCCGAACGGCTGGACAAGATCGACGGCGCCGGGCGGCACCTGCTGTCGATCATCAACGACATCCTCGACCTGTCCAAGATCGAGGCCGGCCGGCTGCAACTGGACAGCACGGACTTTGCCCTGTCCGCCGTGCTCGACAGCGTCGCCTCGATCATCGGCCAGTCGGCGCGCGAGAAAGGGCTGCAGATCGAGATCGAGATCGTCGGCGACGCCGTGCCCCTGTGGCTGCGCGGCGATGCCACGCGCTTGCGCCAGGCGCTGCTCAACTATGCCGGGAATGCCCTCAAGTTCACCGAGCAAGGCTCGATTGCCCTGCGCGTGAGGCTGCTGGAAGACCGCGGCGATGACTTGCTGCTGCGCTTCGAAGTCGCCGACAGCGGCGTCGGCATCGCGCCCGAGAAGATGGGCCGGCTGTTCCATGCCTTCGAGCAGGCCGACACCTCGATCACGCGCAAGTACGGCGGCACCGGACTCGGGCTGGCCATCACGCGGCGCCTGGCCGAGCTGATGGGCGGACAAGTCGGCGCCGACAGCACGCCGGGGAAAGGCAGCACCTTCTGGTTCACCGTCCGTTTGCAACACGGCCACGGCGTCATGCCCGCCGCGCCGATCAAGGACGCGGAGAATGCCGAGACGCAATTGCGCCGCGACTACGCCGGCGCGCGGCTGCTGCTGGCCGAAGACAACCCGATCAATCGCGAAGTGGCGCTGGAACTGCTGCACGGCGCCGGCCTGGTGGTGGACATTGCCGAAGACGGCCGCGAGGCGCTGGCCAGGGCGCAGGCCGCGGCCTACGACCTGATCCTGATGGACATGCAGATGCCCGACATGGACGGCCTCGAAGCCACCCGCGCCATCCGCGCCCTGCCGGGCCGGGAGAAGACGCCGATCCTGGCAATGACGGCGAATGCCTTCGATGAAGACCGCCAAGCATGCAAGGAAGCCGGCATGAACGACTTCATCACCAAACCGGTCGAGCCCGACACGCTCTACCACACCCTGCTGCTGTGGCTGTCGCATGGCCATGCCCTCCCTTCCCGCCCCCCCATAAGCGCCAACATTGGTGCGTCAGCGCATTCGTCCCTCCCCTCGCCGGGGGAGGAACTGGCAGAGGGTGGCGTCGCCGTGCCGCCGGCGCCGACTATTGCGCCGGACCTGCTGCATTCCCTGGCCGGGTTCGACGGGCTGGACACGAGACGCGGACTGGCCGCCCTGCGTGGCAATGCAGCGACCTATCTGCGCCTGTTGCGCCAGTTCGCCGACAGTCACGGCAAGGATGCGCAGTTGCTGAGGGACGAACTGGCGGCGGGCCGGGGCGACGCGGCCCGTCAGCGCATTCACTCGCTGAAAGGAGCGGCCGGCAGCCTTGGCGCCATTCGTCTCCAGGCTGCGGCGGCGGCTGTCGATCTGGCCCTGCGCAATGGCATCCCGCCGCGGACGCTGCCGGCCTTGCTGGATACCCTCCAGGCAGAGCAGGACGCACTGGACGCGGTCCTCGCGCGCCTGCCCGCCGCGGAGGAGGCTGGCGCGGACGGCGCAATTGCGGCCGACCTGCAAACGGCAAGAAGCATACTTGGGCAACTGGAAGCCCTGCTGGCCAGCGACGATACCGCGGCGGGCGATCTGTTCGCGACCCATCGGCCGCTGCTGCTGGCGACGCATGGCGCGGCGGCGATGCAGCTCGAGCGACAGATCGATGTCTTCGACTTCCCGGCCGCCCTGGCGACGCTGCGGCAACTGACGGGCGGACTGTAGCGCCGACTTCAGCAGGCCGCGCGCTGGATCGGCCGCTTGAACCCGGCCCTGCCGAAGCAGCGCGGGTTGTCCTTCGCGGGGCGGACTTCGGTCCGCCAACCCGCGGCCGACGGAAGCCGGCCTCACCGGGCTTGCAATCTGTCCGCGACAGACTCCCGGCGGAAAGATTTCGGCCTGCCGAAATCTGCTCTGTGCGGCTCGAGTCGTGCGATTATGCGGGTCATTATTTCGCCGCAAGCCAGCCATCATCATCCACAGACCCGCTCACTTGCTGCCTGCGCCGTGGCATCGCCGCGTCGTTCGATGCCTGGCGCTGGCGCTGGCTGTGTCCGCCGTATGGGCCTACGACTTCGACCGGCTGCAGCAGCAACTCATCGCGCGTTTTGGTGAGGCGCAACTTCCGTTGTTGCACGACTGGCAAAAACTGCTCGCCGAATCCAGGTCCGTCGCGGAAAAAGACAAGTTGAAGAAGGTCAATGACTTTTTCAATCGACGCCTCCGCTTCGAAGACGACCAGGTGATCTGGAACCTGAGCGATTATTGGGCAACGCCGCTGGAAACCATCGGCCAGGGCCGCGCCGACTGCGAGGATTTTTCGATCATCAAATACTACTCGCTGAAGGACGCCGGCGTTCCGCTCGCCAAACTGCGCCTGATTTATGTCAAGGCCCGATTGGATGGTCCCGCCGGACCCTATCTGCAGGCACACATGGTGCTGGCCTATTACCCGACGCCCAAGGCCGAGCCGCTGCTGCTGGACAACCTGATACCGGAGATCCGCTCCGCGTCGCAACGCCCCGATCTGCAGCCCGTATTCAGTTTCAACAGCGAGGCGATCTGGGGCGGCGTCGCCGGCAATGCGCCGCGGGGGACGCGCGGCACAGGCCAGCTTTCGCGCTGGCAGGACTTGCTGAACAGAACCCGCAATGAAGGCATTGACTGACCATGCCGCACACAGGAACTTAACGCTCATGGCACCAAGCGCCACCTGCTGAAGATGAAAAACGCTAAGAGCCAATTATTCGCCCGCCCCCCTTTCCCCCCTCTCGGGGGGTTACTGTTCGGCGCGCTACGCGCGTTTATCACAGGGGACTCCGTCCAAAGTATTTCACGTTAAGGAATCGCCATGTCGATGTATCGCCAACTCTGGCTCGCCATCATCGTCAGCATGCTGCTGGCGCTGGCGGGCAGCCTGTTCGCCTCGCTGTTCTCGGCCCGCGCCTATCTCGAACAGCAACTGAGCATGAAGAATGCAGACAATGCCGCCGCCCTGGCGCTGTCCCTGAGCCAGCAGAATCCCGACGCCGTGACGGTGGAACTGGTCGTCGCGGCGCTGTTCGACAGCGGCCACTACGAATCCATCCGCGTCCATGACCCCAACGGCAGGCTGATGGTCGAGCGCGTCGCCGTGGCGGGAGATCCGGGCGCGCCCGAATGGTTCATGCAGCGCCTGCCGATCGATTCCGATCCCGGCCAGGCGCAGATCACCAGCGGCTGGTCGCAATTCGGCAGCGTGACCCTGGTCAGCCACCGCCGCTTTGCCTACCAGGCACTGTGGACCAGCACCCGGGAAATGATTGCCGCACTGACCCTGGCCAGCTTCATCGGCGGCTATCTGGGCAGCCTGATCCTGCGGCGCTTGCGACGCCCCCTGCAGACCGTCATCGACCAGGCTCAGGCGATCACCAACCGTCGCTTTGTCACCATCCCGGAGCCGGATGTTCCCGAACTGCAGCAGCTTGCCGGCGCCATGAACGCGACCGTGGTCCGGCTCAAGACGATGTTCGAGGAAGAAGCCGCGCGGCTGGAAACCGTGCGCCGCGCCGCCAATTTCGACCCGCTTACCGGACTCATCAATCGCGAGTTTTTCATTTCGCAGTTGAATTCTTCGCTGGAGGGTGAAGACTCCACCGGCGGCACGCTGTTCCTGATCCGCGTCGCGGATCTGGCGGGTATCAACAAGCGACTGGGACGCGAGGCGACCGATGAGCTGTTGCGGCGACTTGCGGCAAGAGTCGGCGCTGGCGCCACGGCGAATGAAGAGGGCCTCGCCGCGCGCATGAACGGCGCCGACTTTGCGCTGCTGCTGCCCGGCGAGAAGGCCGGTCGCGACGTCGCGGAAAGGCTTTTGCAGGAGCTGGTCGACACCATGGAGGCCTTCGTCGACGGCGGCCCTTCGGCCTATATCGGCATGGGTACCTTCCAGCGCGGCGCGGGCCTGCGCGCGGTGCTGGCGCAAGTCGATGCGGTGCTGATCGCCGCGGAGGCCGAGGGCGTCAATGCGGTGCGCGAAGCCGTGATCGACACGGCTGACGACATACCGCGCAGCGCCGGGGAATGGTCGCAGGCAATTCGTGGCGCGCTGGACCGGCAATGGCTGCGCCTGGTCGCGTTCCCGGTGGTCGACATGCAAAGCCGGTTGCTGCACGACGAATGTCCGCTGCGGCTGAAGTTCGATGCGGGCGACGAATGGCTGCCGGCAGGACGTTTCCTGCCGGTGGCCGAGCGTCTCGGCTTTTCCGCCGAGCTGGATCTGGCGGCGCTGACGCTGGGGCTGGCGGATCTGGAACGGCAGCCGGACTTGCCGGGCCTGGCGATCAACCTGTCGGGGAGTTCGGTGGCGCAGCTTGATTTCCAGCAGCAGATCGCCACCCTTCTGGGTCGGCACCGCAAGGCTGCAAGCCGCCTCTGGATCGAGGTTGCCGAAACCGGCGTGTTGAAGCACGTGGACGAGTTCCGCGCGCTGTGCAAACTGCTGGGCGGTTTTCAGTGCCGGGTGGGTGTCGAACATTTCGGCCGGCAGTTCAGCCAGATCGGCCGCTTGCATGACCTCGGGCTGGGCTACATCAAGGTCGACGCGAGCTTTACCCGGCGCCTCGATACCAACCCCGGCAATCAGACTTTCCTCAAGGGTGTCAGTTCGATTGCGCACGGCATCGGCCTGCTGGTGATCGCCGAAGGCGTGGCGAGCGAAGCGGAATTTGCCGCGCTGAGCGCGGTCGGATTCGATGGCGCGACCGGGCCGGGGGTGAAGATCGCGGCAGCCTGAGACGCAGGGGGCTTGAAGGCGGCGGTAGAATCAAATCCCTCGACCCCGAATGGATAAACATGGCGCTACGCGACCCCGTCGACAGGAACATGCTGCGCATGGAGGCACGGCGTTTCACCGCGCGTTGCGAGGCGCAGGTTTCCTCCATCGAGCGCGCCGACACCTTGCGCGAATTGTCCCGCCTGGCGACCTCCATCGCCCTGCCCTACTCGCTGACCGCGGATGACTTGGCAAGGGATGCCCTGCGCCTGATGCAGACCCGTGCCGAAGACCGGGCGCGCGAATTGATCCAGGAACAACTGCAGAACCTGGCCCGCGCCGAGGAAAACCAGCGCGAGAAACAGAAGCGGGCAATGCTCGATGCCTGGGCCAACCTCACCGGCCCGCTGGGGCACCTGCGAACCTGGGCACAAAGCAAGCTGGTGGCGGCGGAACAGCAGAACGGCTGAATTGCTCTCAGAGC
>CAZYTN010000133.1:4542-6384 GCA_964650115.1 uncultured Sulfuritalea sp. | reverse complement strand
ACCGCCACGCTGCCGGGCACCAGCCTGGAGGAATCCGACCGGCTGGGACATATGGTCGAACAGATCCTGCTCTCGCACCCGGAGGTCAAGGCCACGGCGCGGCGCACCGGTCGCGCCGAAGGCGATCCGCATGCGATGGATGTGTCGGCTTCGGAAATGGAAGTGACACTGCAAATGGGCAAGCGCTCCAAGGAGGATTTTCTCGCCGCCCTGCGTGCCGACCTGAACACCGTGCCGGGCAGCCAGATCGTCGTCGGCCAGCCGATCTCGCATCGCATCGACCACATGCTCTCGGGCAGCCGCTCCAACATCGCGGTAAAAATCTTCGGCCCCGATCTCGGCGAATTGCAGAAGCTCACCGCCCAGGTCAAGGCCATGGTGCAGGCGGTGGACGGCGCCGTCGATGTCACCGACGAACAGCAAAGCGACATCCCCTTCCTCACCATCCGCTTCAAGCGCGATGCATTGGCGCGGCACGGCCTCTCCATCCGCGACGTGTCGGAAACCGTCGAGGCAGCGTTTGCCGGCGTCAGCGCCAGCCGGGTGCAGCAGGGGCAGGCCAGCTTCGACCTTACGGTGCGCTTCGATCCGGAGGTGCGCGCCAACCTCGACGCCATCCGCGCCACGCTGATCACCACGCCCAGCGGCGCGCGCCTGCCGCTGTCGGCGCTGGCCGACATCCGCAATGACCGCGCGCCGTATTCGATCAGCCGCGAAAACGTGCAGCGCAAGATGGTGGTGATGGCCAACGTCGCCGGCCGCGACCTCGCCAGCGTGGTCGCCGACATACGCGCAAAAGTCGGCGCTGGCGTCACGGCGCCGGCCGGCTACCACATCGAATACGGCGGCCAGTTCGAAAGCGCCGAGGAAGCCGCCCAGGTGCTGCTGCTGCTCGGCGCCCTGGTCACGGTCGGCATCTTCCTGCTGCTGTATATCGCCTTTCGCACGGTGCGCGATGCGCTGCTGGTGATGCTGAACCTGCCGCTGGCCATCATCGGCGGCGTGGTCGGCGTCTTCGCCGCCGGCGGCGTGCTGTCGGTAGCCTCGATCATCGGCTTCATCACCCTGTTCGGCATCGCCACGCGCAACGGCGTGATGATGATCGCCCACATCCATCACCTGGTCGAACACGAAGGCGTCAGCGACGCGCGGCAAGCGGTCACGCGCGGCGCCGAGGAAAGACTGGTGCCGATCCTGATGACCGCGCTGGCCGCCGGGCTCGCCCTGGTGCCGCTGGCATTGGCGGCCGGCCAGCCCGGCAGCGAAATCCAGTCGCCGATGGCCATCGTGATCCTGTTCGGCCTGGCCAGTTCGACGCTGCTCAACATGATCGTGGTGCCGGCGCTGTATCTGCGCTTCGGCGCGATTCGCAAGGAAATCGAAAGCGGGGAAACCCGGCGCCGCCGGGCTTCGGACACGCTGGTCGATGGCTAAGCCCGCCATCTGGCTGGCCCTCGCGGCCGCCGCCCTGTTCGGCGCCAGCACGCCGCTGATCAAGCTGCTGGTCGGCGATGCCTCGGCCCTGACGCTGGCGGGCCTGCTCTATCTGGGCAGCGGCGGCGGCCTGGCCGCCACCCGTCTGCTGCGCGACCGGGGATGGCGTCCGGGCGGCGTGGCGCGCGGCGAGTGGCCGTGGTTCATCGCGGCCATAGCCTGCGGCGGCATCGTCGCCCCGGTCCTGCTGGTGTGGGGCTTGGCGCGAACCGGGGCGGGCACGACATCGCTGCTGTTGAACGTCGAGGCGGTGCTGACCGCGCTGCTGGCGTGGGTCGTCTTTCGCGAGCATGCCGATCGCCGCATCGTTTTCGGCATGGTGCTGATCGTCGCCGGCGGCATCGCGCT
>CAZYTN010000133.1:0-4530 GCA_964650115.1 uncultured Sulfuritalea sp. | reverse complement strand
CAAAGACGCGCTGGGACCGCTGGCGATCCTGGGTGCTTGCCTGTGCTGGGCCATCGACAACAACCTGACGCGCAAGGTCTCGGCGGCGGACGCCCTGTTCATCGCCGGCACCAAAGGGCTCGCGGCCGGCGTGGTGAACCTCGGCCTGGCCCTCGCCCTGGGACAAGCGCTGCCGGCCTGGCCGCATGCCGGCGCGGCGCTGCTGGTCGGCTGGCTGGGCTATGGCGTGAGCCTGGCCTTGTTTGTGCGCGCGCTGCGGGCACTGGGTGCGGCGGCCACCGGCGCCTATTTTTCGACCGCGCCCTTCGTCGGCGCCGCGCTGAGCATCGTGCTGCTCGGCGAGCCGACGCCGGTGCAGTTCTGGGTCGCCGCGCTACTGATGGGCTGGGGTGTCTGGCTGCACCTTAGCGAGCGTCACGAGCATGCCCACGCCCATGAAACTCTGACTCACGCCCACCAGCATGTTCATGACGATCATCACCGGCATGAACACGATTTCCCCTGGGATGGTCGCGAGCCCCACACGCACCCCCATGCGCATGCGCCGTTGCGCCACCACCACCCGCATTTTCCCGACATACACCATCGGCACGGGCACTGAAGGGCGCCGGGCAAGAGTCGGCGCTGGCGGCACGGCGCGGGGGATGTCGCGAAGCACTGCTTCGCGCCCGCGCCGGTCGGTCGGCCATGCAGGGCCGGCCGAGGGCCCCGATCAGGGGCCGAAGCGCCGTTCCGCCAGCGCCGACTTTCTTCCTAGGCGAAGCCGATGATGGCCTGATCCACCGCCAGGCTTTCGCCGGGCTGGGCCAGCAGTTCTTCCACCACGCAGTCGCGCTCGGCCTTGAGCACGTTTTCCATTTTCATGGCTTCGATCTTGGCCAGCACCTCGCCCGCCTTGACCTCCTGCCCCACCTTGACGGCGACGTGGGTCAGCAGTCCGGGCATCGGCGACAGCAGGAACTTCGACATGTCGGGCGCGGCCTTGACCGGCATCAGCGCCAGCAGGTCGGCGGCGTGTGCGCTCATCACCTGCACGTCGGCCTGCACGCCCCAGTGGAACAGGCGGTACACCGAACCGCGGCGCTCGACCTGCATGCAGATCGGCTGGCCGTTGAGGGTGCCGCGATAGAGGATGTCGCCGAACTGCCAGTGCGAGCGGATCGCGTAATTGCCACCGGCCAGCTTGACGTCCCAGCCGCCCTCGGCCGGGGTGATCTTTGCCGGATGCCGCTCGCCGTTGAACAGCACCACGTACTCGCTGCCCGGCTTGTACTCGTGGCCCGGCATCTGGCCGGTGATGGTGGCGTTGCGCGCCAGGTACTGGCGATGGATTGCCGCGGCGGTGGCGACCAGCATCAGCGGATCGTCGTGCGGCACGTCGGCGGCATTGAAACCCTTGGGGTACTGGTCGGCGATCAGGCCGGTGTTGAAGTTGCCCGAGGTGAAGCGCGGATGCTGCATCAGCGCGGCCTGGAATGAAATGTTGCTGGCCACGCCGCGGATCACGAACTCGTTCAGGGCGTCGCGCATGCGGGCGATGGCCTGGTCGCGCGAGGCCGCGTGCACAATCAGCTTGGCGATCATCGAGTCGTAGAACATCGAGATCTCGCCGCCTTCATAAACGCCGGTGTCGACCCGGACTCCGTTCTCCGCCGGCGGCGGCACGTACTTCACCAGGCGGCCGGTCGAAGGCAGGAAGCCGCGGAAGGGGTCCTCGGCATTGATCCGGCATTCCATGGCCCAGCCGTTGATCTTGAGATCGGCCTGCTTGAAGGCCAGCTTCTCGCCGGCGGCAACGCGGATCATCTGCTCGACGAGGTCCAACCCGGTGATGAGTTCCGTCACCGGATGCTCGACCTGCAGTCGCGTGTTCATTTCGAGGAAGTAGAAGCTCTTGTCCTTGCCGCCGACGACGAACTCGACGGTGCCGGCCGACTGGTAGTTGACCGCTTTTGCCAGCGCGACCGCCTGTTCGCCCATGGCGCGGCGCGTCGCCGCGTCGAGGAAGGGGCTGGGCGCTTCCTCGATCACCTTCTGGTGCCGGCGCTGGATCGAGCACTCGCGCTCGTGCAGGTAGAGCGTGTTGCCGTGGGCGTCGCCCAGCACCTGGATCTCGATGTGGCGCGGCTCCTCGACGTATTTTTCGATGAAGACGCGATCATCGCCGAAGGCATTCTTGGCTTCGGTCTTGCAGGAGGCGAAGCCTTCGTGCGCCTCCTGGTCGTTGAAGGCGACGCGCAGGCCCTTGCCGCCGCCGCCGGCGGAAGCCTTGATCATCACCGGGTAGCCGATGTCCCTGGCAATCCCGACCGCCTGCTCCGGCGTGTCGATGGCGTCGTTGTAGCCGGGAATGACATTGACCTGGGCCTTCAGCGCCAGCTTCTTCGATGTGATCTTGTCGCCCATCTGCTCCACCGAGTAATGCTTGGGGCCGATGAAGACGATGCCCTCTTCCTCCAGCCGGCGCGAGAAGGTGGCGTTCTCGGACAGGAAGCCGTAACCCGGATGCACCGCCTCGGCGCCGGTCTGCTTGCAGGCGGCGATGATCTTGTCCATCACCAGATAGGACTCTTTCGACGGCGGCGGGCCGATGCAGACCGACTCGTCGGCCATGGTCACGTGCATCGCATCCTTGTCAGCTTCGGAATACACGGCGACGGTCTTGATGCCCATCTTGCGGGCGGTCTTGATGACGCGGCAAGCTATCTCGCCACGGTTTGCAATCAGTATTTTTTTGAACATTTCTAAACCCTTTAACCACGGGGGACACAGGGAGCACGAGGTAGAACACGGGAATGTCTTTCCCCGTGGTCCCCGTGTCCCCCGTGGTTAATGTATTTCACAGCGGAATATTCCCGTGCTTGCGCCACGGATTCTTGATGTCCTTGCCGCGCAGCATGGCCAGACTGCGACAGATGCGCTTGCGGGTTTCGTTGGGCATGATCACGTCGTCGATGAAGCCGCGCGCGCCGGCGACGAAGGGGTTGGCGAACTTGGCCTTGTACTCGGCTTCCTTCGCCGCGAGCTTGGCCGGGTCACCCTTGTCTTCGCGGAAGATGATCTCCACCGCGCCCTTCGGTCCCATCACGGCGATCTCGGCGCTGGGCCAGGCGAAATTGACGTCGCCGCGCAAATGCTTGGAGGCCATCACGTCGTAGGCGCCGCCGTAGGCCTTGCGCGTGATCACGGTGATCTTCGGCACCGTGCATTCGGCATAGGCGTAAAGCAGCTTGGCGCCGTGCTTGATGATGCCGCCGTATTCCTGTGCCGTGCCCGGCATGAAGCCCGGCACATCGACGAAGGTGACGATGGGGATGTTGAAGGCATCGCAGAAGCGCACGAAGCGGCCGGCCTTGATCGAGGACTTGATGTCGAGGCAGCCGGCCATCACCATCGGCTGGTTGGCGACAATGCCGACCGTCTGGCCTTCCATGCGGGCAAAGCCGATCACGATGTTTTTGGCATGATCCGGCTGGACCTCGAAGAAGTCGATGTCGTCGACCACCTTGAAGATCAGTTCCTTGATGTCGTAGGGCTTGTTCGGATTGTCCGGCACCAGGGTGTCGAGCGAATGGTCAAGGCGATCGGCCGGGTCGTCGGTCGGCCGCGAGGGGGGCTTTTCCTTGTTCGACAGCGGCAGGTAGTTGAAGAAACGGCGCAGCATCGCCAGCGCCTCGACATCGTTCTCGAAGGCCAGGTCGGCGACACCGGACTTGCTGGTGTGGGTCACCGCGCCGCCGAGTTCCTCGGCCGTGACTTCCTCGTGGGTCACGGTCTTCACCACCTCGGGGCCGGTGACGAACATGTAGGAAGAGTCCTTGACCATGAAGATGAAGTCGGTCATCGCCGGGCTGTACACCGCGCCGCCGGCGCAGGGGCCCATGATCATCGAGATCTGCGGAATCACGCCGCTGGCCATCACGTTGCGCTGGAACACGTCGGCATAGCCGCCGAGCGCCGCGACGCCTTCCTGGATTCGCGCGCCGCCCGAGTCGTTGAGGCCGATCACCGGGCAGCCGACCTGGATTGCCTTGTCCATGATCTTGCAGATCTTCTCTGCATGCGCTTCGGAGAGCGCGCCGCCGAACACCGTGAAATCCTGCGAGAAGACGAAGACCATGCGGCCGTTGATGGTGCCGTAACCGATCACCACGCCGTCGCCGGGAATCTTGTCCTGCTCGGCCATGCCGAAGTCGACGCAGCGGTGCTCCTTGAACATGTCCCACTCTTCGAAGGTGCCGTCGTCGAGCAGCAGTTCGATGCGCTCGCGCGCGGTCAGCTTGCCCTTGGCGTGCTGGGCGTCGATACGCTTCTGGCCGCCGCCCAGCGCGGCACGATGGCGCTTTTCTTCCAGTTGGTCGATGATTTCATGCATGCTTGCTTCTCCCGAAAAACTGCGAATGTTTTGTTTTACTGCGCGGCGAGTTCAAGCAGGCGCCGCGCCGCCGCCGTGGGCGTGATGCTGCCGGCTTCCACTGCCGCCGGGGTGGCTGCCAGCTATCGAACGCGCGGTGAAGGCGGGCGTGGCAA
>CAZYTN010000132.1:3720-6410 GCA_964650115.1 uncultured Sulfuritalea sp. | reverse complement strand
GAAGGCAAGGAGTAAAACATGCTGCAACCTGCCCGCAGAAAATATCGCAAGGAACAGAAGGGCCGCAACACCGGGCTCGCTACCCGTGGCGCCAAGGTGAGTTTTGGCGAGTACGGCCTAAAGGCCATTGGTCGGGGTCGCCTCACGGCTCGCCAGATCGAAGCCGCGCGTCGTGCCATGACGCGCCATATCAAACGCGGTGGCCGCATCTGGATTCGCATTTTCCCGGACAAGCCGATTTCGAAGAAGCCTCTCGAGGTTCGGATGGGTAACGGCAAGGGTTCCCCGGAGTACTGGGTTGCCGAGATTCAGCCGGGCAAGGTCCTTTACGAGATGGACGGTGTGGACGAGACGCTGGCGCGCGAAGCCTTTCGCCTGGCAGCGGCCAAGCTTCCGCTCGAGACCACCTTCGTCACCCGCCATTTGGGATAAGCCATGAAGACAACTGAGCTGAGAGCGAAAAACGACGTGGACCTGCAAAAGGAGTTGCTCGATTTGCGCAAGGCGCAATTCGGTCTTCGCATGCAGGTGGCTACACAACAGCTGACCAATACCAGCCAGGTCGGCAAGGTGCGCAAGGATATTGCGCGCGTCAAAACAATTCAGCGTGAGAAGGCGGCGGCGAAATGACGGATGCGATCACTCAAACCGTGCGGCGTACCCTTCAGGGGCGCGTTGTTTCGGACAAGATGCAGAAAACCGTTACGGTATTGGTTGAGCGCAAGGTCAAGCACCCTGTGATCGGCAAGATCATGACGCGTTCGAAAAAGTACCACGCGCACATTGAAGGCATGGAAACGGCAGCCGGCGATCTGGTGCAGATCGAGGAGTGCGCTCCGATTTCCAAGACCAAGGCGTGGCGTGTCGCCAAGGTTGTCGAGAAGGCGCGCGCGGTCTGACCGGGTCTTGATGGCCGGGCGTTCTGCAATATAGAAATAGTGGTTGACAACATCGTGGCGGATTGTAAAATCGCGCCTCTTTACTCTGCTGGGGTGTTTACACTGTCCCCGGCATCCCAGCCCCTAGCGGGCTCCAAGACTGATCGCGGGACTTGAGTCAATCGCGGATTAAGTTGGAGATGAAATAATGATTCAAATGCAGTCTCTGCTGGATGTCGCCGATAACACTGGCGCGCGTTCGGTCATGTGCATCAAGGTGCTTGGCGGTTCCAAGCGCCGCTATGCAGGCATTGGTGATGTCATCAAGGTCAGCATCAAAGATGCCGCGCCGCGCGGTCGTGTCAAGAAGGGCGAAGTCTATAGCGCGGTGGTGGTGCGTACAGCCAAGGGCGTTCGTCGCTCCGACGGGTCCCTGATCAAGTTCGATGGCAACGCAGCCGTATTGCTCAACAACAAGCTGGAACCCATCGGCACGCGCATCTTCGGCCCGGTCACGCGCGAGCTGCGCACCGAGCGATTCATGAAGATCGTTTCGCTGGCTCCCGAGGTTCTTTGAACCGGCATTCGAGGACTCGATCATGAACAAGATTCGCAAGGGTGACGATGTTGTCGTTACCACGGGTAAAGACAAAGGCAAGCGAGGTGTCGTGCTGAACTGCCTCGACGCGGAGCGCCTGCTTGTCGAAGGCATCAATCGCGTCAAGAAACATACCAAGCCTAACCCCCTCAAGGGTAATCAGGGCGGCATTGTCGAGAAGGAAATGCCGATCAATATTTCCAACGTGGCGCTGTTCAATCCGGCCACCCAGAAAGCGGACCGCGTCGGCTTCAAGCAGCTCGACGACGGCCGCAAGGTCCGGGTGTTCAGGTCGAACGGCGAAGTTGTTGACGCGTAAGGATCAGTCATGGCGCGATTGCAGGAATACTACAAACAGACGGTGGCCCCCGAACTTCTTCAGAAGTTTGAGTACAAGTCCATCATGGAAGTCCCGCGTATAACCAAGATCACCCTGAACATGGGTGTGGGCGAGGCGGTCGGTGACAAGAAGGTGCTGGATCACGCTGTCGGCGACATGACCAAGATAGCCGGTCAGAAGCCCGTGGTCACCAAAGCACGCAAGGCCATCGCCGGATTCAAAATTCGCGAGGGTTATCCGATCGGCTGCATGCTGACCTTGCGCGGAAACCGGATGTACGAATTCCTTGATCGCTTGGTCACCATTGCCATGCCGCGTATCCGCGACTTCCGCGGTATCTCGGGCAAAGGCTTCGACGGGCGTGGCAACTACAACGTCGGGGTCAAGGAACAGATCATCTTCCCCGAAATTGAGTACGACAAGATCGATGCGTTGCGGGGCATGAATATCAGTATCACCACCACCGCGAAGAACGACGAGGAAGCTAAGGCTCTTCTCGCCGCTTTCAAGTTCCCCTTCAAGAACTGAGGGACGTATGGCGAAACTAGCTCTTATTAACCGCGAAGAAAAGCGCGCCAAGATGGTTGCGAAGTATGCAGCCAAGCGCGCCGAACTTTTTGCTGTCATCAACAACGTCAAGCTGTCGGACGAGGAGCGCATGGATGCGCGTCTGAAGCTCCAGCAGTTGCCCCGCAACGCGAGTCCGTCCCGTCAGCGCAATCGTTGCGCATTGACCGGGCGTCCGCGCGGAGTGTTCCGCAAGTTCGGTCTGTGTCGCAACAAGCTGCGCGAGGTGGCCATGCGCGGCGAAGTGCCTGGCATGACCAAGGCCAGCTGGTAAGGAGAGCGATATGAGCATGACCGATCCAGTTGC
>CAZYTN010000132.1:0-3620 GCA_964650115.1 uncultured Sulfuritalea sp. | reverse complement strand
CATGACCAAGGCCAGCTGGTAAGGAGAGCGATATGAGCATGACCGATCCAGTTGCTGACATGTTGACCCGCATTCGCAACGCGCAGATGGCGGAAAAACAATCCGTTTCCATGCCTTCCTCCAAGCTCAAAGTGGCGATTGCCAAGGTGCTGAAGGATGAGGGTTACATTGATGATTTCGCTATCCGCGAGAGCGGCGCCAAGCCCGAGCTCGATATTGCGCTCAAGTACTATGCCGGGCATCCGGTGATCGAGCGCATCGAGCGCGTTTCCAAGCCGGGCCTGCGTGTCTACAAAGGCAAGGACGATTTGCCACGTGTCATGAACGGGCTGGGTGTTGCCATTGTCTCAACGCCGAAGGGCGTGATGACCGACCGCCGCGCGCGGGCGGGCAACATGGGCGGCGAAGTTCTCTGTATCGTCGCCTAAGGAGCCGCTGCCATGTCACGTATTGCAAAGTATCCCGTTGATGTGCCTAAGGGTGTCGAAGTGACGCTCTCCGCCACCGACGTTGCGGTCAAGGGCCCGCTGGGAACGCTGAAGCAGTTCCTCTTGCCAGCTGTGACCATCGAGAGAGATGGTGAAAAGCTGCTCTGTCGTGCCGTCGAAGGCGCTCCCAACTCCGGAGCCATGTCAGGCACGATGCGCGCATTGCTGAATAATATGGTTATCGGCGTGACCAAGGGCTTCGAGAAGAAGTTGACCCTGGTCGGCGTTGGCTATCGTGCGCAGGCCCAGGGAACCAAGCTGAACCTCACCTTGGGTTTTTCGCATCCCGTGTCGCACGACATGCCAAATGGCATCAAAGTTGAAACGCCGACCCAGACGGAGATCCTGATCAAGGGGATCGACAAGCAGGTGGTTGGTCAGGTGGCCGCTGAAGTGCGCGCCTACCGTTCCCCGGAGCCCTACAAGGGCAAGGGCGTCCGGTATGCCGACGAAGTGGTTGTCATCAAGGAAACCAAGAAGAAATAACCGAGGCTCCGAATCATGGAAAAGAAACAGGCTCGTCTGCGCCGGGCGCGCAAAACCCGCGCCAAAATTGCGGAGCTCAAAGTGGTGCGCCTCGCGGTGCATCGCAGCAACTTGCACATCTCGGCGCAGATTTTCTCCGGCTGCGGGACCCGGGTTCTCGTCGCTGCTTCGACCATGGAGCCCGAAGTGCGGACCCAGGTTCCGAATGGTGGCAACGTTAACGCGGCCAAGACGGTTGGCAAACTCATCGCCGAGCGGGCCAAAGCGGCCGGAATCGAGCAGGTTGCGTTCGACCGCTCCGGTTTTCATTACCACGGCCGCGTCAAAGCGCTGGCCGAAGCCGCCCGTGAGGGCGGTCTCAAGTTCTAAGCGAGACGGACATGGCTAAACCGCAAGGCAGGAAACAGCAGCAGGTCCAGGAAGAACGTGACGACGGCATGCGCGAGAAGATGGTCTCCATCAATCGTGTCACCAAGGTGGTGAAGGGCGGCCGGATTCTCGGTTTCGCTGCGCTGACCGTGGTGGGCGATGGTGATGGCGGCATCGGCATGGGCAAGGGCAAATCCCGTGAAGTCCCTGTCGCCGTTCAGAAGGCGATGGAGGAGGCTCGGCGCAAGATGGCCAAGATCAGCCTCAAGAATGGCACTCTGCACCATACCGTCAAGGGCAAGCATGGCGCCACCACGGTGCTGATGTCTCCCGCATCTCCCGGTACCGGGGTCATTGCCGGCGGTCCGATGCGCGCTGTGTTCGAGGTCATGGGGATTACCGACGTGGTTGCCAAGACCATCGGCTCGACCAATCCTTACAACGTGGTGCGTGCAACGCTGCATGGTTTGCTGGCCATGAGTACCCCGGCCGAGATTGCTGCCAAGCGCGGCAAGGCCCTAGCAGAAATTCTGGAGTGAGCCATGGCTGACAAGACGATCAAGGTCACGCTGGTAAAGAGCGTCATCGGCACCAAGCAGGATCATCGCGCGACGGTGCGCGGACTCGGCCTGAAGAGGCTCAACAGTTCGGCTGTGCTCGAGGATACGCCAGCAGTGCGAGGCATGATCCGCAAAGTGGCCTATCTGGTGAAATGCGAAGGCTAAGGGGATATCGCGATGAGCATGGAACTTAACAATCTGAAGCCGGGCGCCGGCTCCAAACACGCTTCCAAGCGTGTCGGGCGGGGCATTGGCAGCGGTCTTGGCAAGACCGCCGGTCGTGGGCACAAAGGCCAGAAGTCGCGCGCCGGCGGATTCCACAAGGTCGGCTTCGAGGGCGGTCAAATGCCGCTGCAGCGTCGATTGCCGAAGCGAGGATTTGTGTCCTTGACTGCCAGCCGCAATGTTGAAGTGCGTTTGTCCGAACTGGACAAGTTGCCGGTCGAAGAAGTTGATCTGCTGGTTCTGAAGCAGGCTGGCGTGGTTGCAGGAGACGCTTTGTCTGCGAAGGTTATCCTTTCAGGCAAACTCAATCGCAAGATCGCCCTCAAGGGCGTTGGCGCGACCAAGGGCGCCCGTGCCGCAATCGAAGCGGCCGGCGGCTCAGTAGCAGACATCGCCGCAGCCTGATAGCGGACGAGGACTGACCACGTGGCAACCCAGGCAGCAACTCTCGGCAAGACCGGAAAGTTTGGCGACCTCTGGCGCCGGCTCTGGTTCTTGTTAGGTGCGCTGGTGGTCTACCGGATCGGCGCCCATATTCCTGTGCCCGGAATTGATCCGGTGAAACTGGCGGAGTTGTTCCAGGGACAGCAGGGCGGGATACTCGGCGTCTTCAACCTGTTTTCGGGTGGCGCCTTATCGCGCTTTACCCTGTTCGCGCTCGGCATCATGCCCTACATTTCGGCATCGATCATCATGCAACTCATGACGGTCGCCGTGCCATCGCTCGAGGCACTGAAAAAAGAGGGTGAGGCCGGGCGGCGCAAGATTACCCAATACACGCGCTACGGCACCGTGGGCTTGGCCTTGTTCCAGGGCCTGGGTATGGCAATCGCGCTGGAATCCCAGGCCGGGTTGGTGCTCGATCCAGGCCTCATGTTCCGTTTCGTTACCGTGCTTACCCTGCTTACCGGCACGATGTTCCTGATGTGGTTGGGCGAGCAGGTCACCGAGCGCGGTTTGGGCAACGGCATTTCGATCATCATTTTCGCCGGCATCGTTGCGGGTTTGCCGAGTGCCCTGGGCGGCCTCTTCGAACTGGTCCGTACCGGTGCGATGCACGCCCTGTCGGCTCTGTTCATTTGCGGCGTGGCGATCCTGGTCACGGGTTTCGTCGTGTTTGTGGAAAAGGGCCAGCGCAAGATTCTGGTGAACTACGCCAAGCGCCAGGTTGGCAACAAGGTGTACGGCGGCCAGAGTTCGCACCTGCCTTTGAAGCTCAATATGTCGGGTGTCATTCCGCCGATCTTTGCTTCATCGATCATACTTTTCCCGGCCACTGCAGCCGGGTGGTTTGGCGCAGGTGAAGGGATGACCTGGCTGAAGGATATTGCGGCAACGATCTCCCCGGGGCAACCGATTTATGTGATGCTGTACGCCACTGCCATCGTATTTTTCTGTTTCTTTTACACCGCGCTGGTTTTCAATTCCAAGGAAACGGCGGACAACCTCAAGAAGAGCGGTGCGTTTGTTCCCGGCATTCGTCCCGGCGACC
>CAZYTN010000131.1:0-6480 GCA_964650115.1 uncultured Sulfuritalea sp. | reverse complement strand
CCCACTCGAGCCAATTCATTCATATTGGACTCACGCCAATACTCCGGACCAAAGCGATAATTATGCCCTTAAAGTGCGCAGGCGCATCAACCTTGCCCGACAGGATCCCGCCATTGTCCGGGCATTCACTCACAGCAGGTCAATAGACGGGCGCCGGCCACGAGGCGCCCGTCTTGCAACAGTATTTCAACCCGCCAATGCAGCCTTGATCTGGTCCAGCGTAGACGGATCGTCGATAGTCGTCAGATCGCCGGCATCGCGGCCTTCCGCCAGCGCCTGAATCGAGCGACGCAGCATCTTGCCGGAACGCGTCTTCGGCAGCCCGGTCACGAAATGCACCCGTTTAGGTCGTGCGATGGCGCCCAGGCTGTTGTCGACCACCTTCTTGATTTCCGCCTCCAGCATCGCCTGCAGCTCGGGAGTCGCCACCCGCGCCGCATCCTTGACCACCGCGAAGGCGACCGGCTCCTGGCCCTTCAACTTGTCATCGACGCCCACCACAGCGACTTCGGCAACGGCAGCGTGACCTTGGATGGCCTCTTCGATTTCACGCGTACCGAGACGGTGGCCAGCGACGTTGATGACATCGTCGGTGCGCCCCAGAATGAAGTGATAACCCTCGTCATCCTTGATGCCCCAGTCGAAGCTGGAGTACACCATCGGCTCCTTGAACAGGCTGAAATAGGTGCTGACGAAACGATCGTCCTGACCCCATACCGTGGACAAGCAACCTGGCGGCAGGGGCGGCAGTATGCCAACGATGCCCTTCTCGTTGACATCGCATTCGGTGCCGTCTTCACGGAAAATCCTGAGGTCGTAGCCATACACCGGAAAGCTCGGTGTGCCGAACTTGATCTTGGTTTTCTCAACGCCAGGCACCGACGACAGCATGGGCCAGCCCGACTCGGTCTGCCAGTAATGGTCGATCACCGGTAGCTTGAGTTCCCCCATGATCCATTCATGCGTCGGCTGATCCAGTGGTTCGCCGGCGAGGAACAAATGCTTGAGCGACGACAGGTCGTACTTGTGCAGCCAGCTGTTATCGCTCTTTTTCAGAACGCGAATCGCCGTCGGTGCGGAAAACATCACGTCGACCTTGTACTTCTCGACAATGCTCCACCAGACGCCGGGATCCGGCCGCAACGGCGTGCCCTCGTACATGATGGTGGCCATGCCGGCAATCAGCGGGCCGTAGATGATGTAGCTGTGGCCGACCACCCAGCCGATGTCCGAAGTGGAGAACATGGTTTCGCCCTCGAAGCCGGTGTAGATATGCTTCATCGACGACGCCAGGGCAACGGCATAGCCGCCGGTGTCGCGCTGCACGCCTTTCGGCTTGCCGGTGGTGCCGGAGGTGTAAAGAATGTAGGACGGATCGGAGGATTCCATCCAGGTGCAGTCGACCTGGGCATCCATGTGCTGCGCGCGCAAAGTGGCATAGTCCAGGTCGCGCCCGGCAACCTTGGCAAAGTCCTGGTCCAGGCCGCGGTTAACCATCAGCACCCGCTGCGGCGGAAATTCTGCGAGCTTGCAGGCCTCGTCCAGCAGATGCTTGTAAGGCACCGCCTTGCCGCCCCGCATGCCGGCGTCCGCCGACACCATCAGCTTCGGCTTGGCATCGTCGATTCGTGTCGCCAGCGAGCCGGAAGCGAAACCGCCGAACACCACCGAGTGAATGGCGCCGATGCGGGCGCAAGCGAGAATGGCAAAGGCTGCTTCGGCAATCATCGGCATGTAGATCAGGACGCGGTCGCCCTTGACCACGCCCAGCGACTGCATGATCGCCGCCATGCGCATGACTTCGGTCTTGAGTTCGGCGAAAGTATAGATCTTCTCCTCGTTGGTTTCGGTCGAGATGTAGACCAGCGCACGGTCATTCGGGCGCTTCGCGGCGTGGCGATCGACAGCGTTATGGCAAAGATTGAGCTCGCCGCCGGAGAACCATTTGACAAAGGGCGGCTTGCTGTAGTCACGGATTTTCTGCGGCGGCTTGTGCCAATCGACGAGTTTCGCCTCGTCACCCCAGAAGGCTTCCGGTTGCTCGATGGAACGCTTGTAGAAGTCTGAATAGTTGCCCATGACGATTCCTCTCTTGACTTTGGGTTACGGTTGTATTGGCGATGCCCTCGATGCGTCGCAGGGTCAGGGCGCGATGTTGACCACGACGCGCCCCTTGACCCGCCCCTGGATATAGTCATCGAATGCCGCCGGCAAATCGGCAAAAGCGATTTCGCGCACCATTGAATTGGATCCGGGCGCCAGATGGGCCGGCCGCATGTCTGTCGCCAGACGGCGCCAGACGTCCGCCCGTCGTGCCATCGGGCAGTTGACCGAATCGATGCCGAGCAAACTCACGCCGCGCAGGATGAAGGGCATGACGGTCGTGTTGAGACTGAAACTGGCGGCAAGACCGATCGAGGCCAGCGCCCCACCCACCTGCATGGTGCTGGCCATCCAGGCCAGTACATCGCCGCCCAGGTTGTCCACCGCGCCGGCCCAGGTTTCCTTGCCCAGCGGCTTGATCTTGGCCAGATCGAGCGACTGGCGCAACAGCACTTCCTTGGCGCCGAGGCCTATCAGGTAGTCACTCTCGGCCTCCTTGCCTGTCAGGGCGACGACGTGATAACCCCGTTTGGCCAGAATCTCGATCGCGATACTGCCAACGCCGCCGGTGGCCCCCGAGACGACCACCGGTCCCTTCGCCGGAGTCAGGCCCTCGTGCTCCATGCGCACTACGGCCAGCCCTGCCGTGAAACCGGCGGTGCCCAAAGCCATGGCGTCGCGCAGTGAAAGGCCGGACGGCAGCTTGACCACCCAGTCGGCCGGCAGGCGGGCCTGTTCCGCATAGCCGCCGTGATGAGCGACGCCGATGTCGTAGCTGGTTGCCAGTATCTCGTCGCCGGGCTTGAAGCGGGAATCCGCACTGACCGTAACCCGCCCGGCCAGATCGACACCGCCGACGCAGGGGAAGCGGCGAATGATGCGCCCTGCCCCGGTCGCTGCCAGCGCGTCCTTGTAGTTGATGCTGGAATGGGTGACAGCGACAGTGACTTCGCCGGGGTCAAGTTGCGATTCGTCCATATCGACGAACCGGCTGACCACTTTGCCTTCTTCCTGATTGATCAGGTAAGCCGTGAAACTCACGATAGCCTCCTTGAATTGAGCCCGATCTTTGCCGGATTCATTATTTTTGCGTACGAATGGGGTGAAGTATAGCCAGCCGAGGCTTACAAGACGCTGAATTCAAAAAGCCGTGGGGGGGGTTTACAGGAAGTCCTGGTCGCGGCTATAGTCCGCCCCCATGCAAGGAATACCCTTTCGTCTGGCCAGAGTTTTCGTGCTTGCCGGACTGCTTATGACCCCCTGCGCCTACGCCGACGAAACCATCGTTGTGCCGCCGCCATTGCAGGTTTCATTCGTCGATCGCGCCACGGCCACGGCGCAGGATGCGATCGACCAGGCCATGGATCTGCTCGGCATCCGCTATCGGCGCGGCGGTAGTTCTCCGGAGGCCGGGTTCGATTGTTCCGGGTTTGTCAGCCATGTCTTCCGCGAAGGCCTGGGACTGGTATTGCCGCGCAGTTCGAAGGAAATGAGCCGATCGGGCCAGGAAGTCAGCCGCGACGAACTCCGCCCCGGCGACCTGGTCTTCTTCAACACCATGCGCAACGCTTTCTCCCACGTCGGCATCTATCTTGGCGACAATCAGTTTGTCCATGCCCCACGCACCGGGGGACGTGTCCGCGTCGAGGATCTGAATCAAAGCTACTGGAAGAAGCGATTCAACGGCGGGCGCCGAGTCGATCTCGATTAATTGCAAATAAATGCACAGGATGCCAGCCACGAGCTGGCTTTATTTTGACTTGCGATTGCGAATGATTCTTATTACAATAGATCCAGACTTCAACTCAACCTGGAAATAACATCATGAAATCATTCCGCTTGCTTCTCGCCTTGCTTGCCATCGGCACAATTACCTCGGCCTCTGCGCAGGAAAAAGTCCTCAACCTCTACTCGGCGCGTCACTACCAGACCGATGAAGCGCTTTATGCCAACTTCACCCGCCAGACCGGCATCAAGATCAACCGTATCGAAGCCAAGGAGGACGAACTGCTGGAGCGCATCCGTAACGAAGGCAGTGCCAGCCCCGCCGACATCTTCCTCACCGTGGACGCGGCGCGCCTGGCCAAGGCTGACGAACTGGGCCTGTTCGCACCGATCAAGTCGAAACTGCTGGAAGAACGGATTCCGGCCAACCTGCGCAGCCCCGACTGGTTTGCCTTCTCGACCCGCGCCCGCGTCATCGTCGCCAACAAGGAAACCGTGAAGGCAGAGGATGTGCAGAACTATGAAGACCTGGCCAGCCCGAAGTTCAAGGGCAAGGTCTGTTCCCGCTCGGGCAGCCATCCCTACAACATCTCGCTGATGGCTTCACTGATCGCGCATCTTGGCGAAGCCAAGGCGGAAGAATGGGCGCGCGGAGTCGTCGCCAATTTCGCCCGCTCGCCGAAAGGCGGCGACACCGATCAGATCAAGTCCGTAGCCGCTGGCGAATGCGGCGTGGCAGTGTCCAACAGCTACTACCTGGCCCGTCTGCTGCGCTCGGAAAAGCCGGAAGATCGTCGCCTGATGGAGCGGGTAACTATCATCTGGCCGAACCAGAAAACCTTTGGCGCCCACATCAACATCTCTGGCGGCGGCATGCTGAAGACCGCACCGAACAAGGAATCCGCGGTCAAGTTTCTCGAGTATCTGGCCGGCGACGACGCCCAGCGCTATTTCGCCGACGGCAACAACGAATGGCCGGCGGTGGCCAGTGTAGCGGTGAAGAATCCGGCGCTCGAAACCATGGGCAAGTTCAAGGCGGACAGCCTGCCGGTGGCCACGCTGGCGAAGAATTCCGCCGCGGCACAACGGATCTACGATCGCGCCGGCTGGAAGTAATCGTTGCCGCTACGGCCTTCGATACCGGGGACCGTAGCGGTACACCGTACCGCCAGCGCCGACTCTTACAGGACACTGTTCGCATGGACGAAACAATCTGTTCCCTGATCGCGATTTCTTGCCCGCACAAAACTCTCTATAGTGCGCGCTTGGCCCATACGATCCGGAGAACAGCATGTCCAAGCCAGAAATTGCCGCAAAAAGCCCTTTCGCCGTCAACGTGGAAAAAGGCAAGGATTACTGGTGGTGTGCCTGCGGCAAGAGCAAGTCGCAGCCGTTTTGCGACGGCAGCCACAAGGGTTCCGAATTCAGTCCGGTCAAATACACCGCCGACGAGAGCAAGGCCGTGTATTTCTGCGGATGCAAGCACAGCCGCAATGTTCCGCTGTGCGACGGCACGCACAAGTCCCTGTAGCAAGCTCCGTCAGCAGGAACTGACTTCGCTGCGCCCGGCGGTAATCTGCCGGGCCAGCAGAATGATCGGCAGCAGGCCTACCGCGACGATGGCCAGCGCCGCACTCGACGCCTCGGCCAGGCGTTCGTCGGCCGCCAGCGTGTATGTCTGAGTCGCCAGCGTGTCAAAGTTGAAGGGACGCATCACCAGGGTGGCCGGCAGTTCCTTCATCACATCGACGAACACCAGCAGCGTGGCGGTCAGCAGGCTGCCGCGCATCAGCGGCAGATGCACGCGACGCAAGGTCTCGCCCTGACTGCTGCCGAGGCTGCGCGCGGCAGCTTCCATGCTGGGAGTAATGCGTGCCAAACCCGCTTCCACGGTTTGCAGCGCAATCGCCAGAAAGCGCGCCAGGTAGGCATATAAGAGCGCGGCAATGCCACCGGTAAGAATCAGACCGGGATTGGCGCCCGTCACCTGCTGCCACAACGCGGCCAGCCAGTGATCGAGCCGTGTCACCGGGATCAGCACGCCCACCGCGATGACCGAACCCGGCACCGCGTAACCGAGGCCGACGATACGGCTCGCCAGAGTGGACAAGCGGCGTCCGGTCCGTGCCGCAAATCCGAGCAGCAAGGCCAGCAGCGCCGCCAGTACAGCAGCCAGCGCCGCCAGGGTAAAACTGTTTCTTGCGAGCACCAGAAAACGTCCGGCAAAACCGGTGCCCTCTTCCCCGGCATCTCCCATGGCGAGCCGCAGCAGCAGCAATGCCGGCAAGGCGAAACCGATGACTACCGGAATTGCGCAGCCGATCTGTGCCAGCAGGGCGTGCCAGCCGGTGAGCACCTGTCGCGTGGCGCGCCGTCGCCCGCTGCTGTCGTGATAACGGGCGCGGCCGCGACTGATGCGCTCGAGCAGGATCAGCAAGGCCACAAAACCCAGCAGCGCGGCGGCAAGCTGGGCGGCGGCGACGCGGTCACCGAGCGAAAACCACGCGCGGTAAATTCCGGTAGTGAAGGTTTGCACGGCGAAATAGGCTACCGTGCCGTAATCGGCCAGGGTTTCCATCAATGCCAGCGCCATGCCCGCGGCGATCGCCGGGCGCGCCAGCGGGATCGAGACGCGCCAGAAGCCCTGCCAGG
>CAZYTN010000130.1:0-6492 GCA_964650115.1 uncultured Sulfuritalea sp. | reverse complement strand
CCGGGCACCATGCAGGACGATCCGCACTACAGTGACATCGTCGTCGAGGTCGCCGAGTTTCTCGGCGGGCGCGTGGCGGCGGCGGAAGCGGCGGGCATCGCCCTGGACCGGATTGCGGTCGATCCGGGTTTCGGCTTCGGCAAGTCGCTGGAGCACAACATCGTGTTGTTGCGCCGCCTGGGCGAACTGCTGGTACCGGGTCTGCCGCTGCTGGTCGGCATATCGCGCAAATCGATGCTGGGCCTGCTCACCGGGCGTGCGGTAACGGAAAGAATCCATGCCGGAGTGGCGGCGAATGTGCTGGCAGTCGAGCGCGGCGCGCGCATCGTGCGCGTACATGACGTCGCCGCGACGCGCGATGCGCTGACCGTATTGCAAGCCGTGGAGGACTACTGAATGGGACGCAAGTATTTCGGCACGGACGGAGTCCGTGGCCGTGTCGGGCAGCTGCCGATCACGCCGGATTTCATCATGCGCCTGGGCTTCGCCGCAGGTTCGGCGCTGGTGGCGCGGGACGGGCTGGGGCCGCACGATCGTCCCGCAGTACTGATCGGCAAGGACACACGCATTTCCGGCTACATGCTGGAAGCTGCGCTGGAGGCCGGATTTTCGGCGGCAGGTGTCGATGTCATGCTCTGCGGGCCGATGCCGACCCCTGCCGTGGCCTACCTCACGCGCGCGCTGCGCCTGCAGGCGGGCGTGGTGATTTCCGCCTCGCACAATCCCTACGACGACAACGGCATCAAGTTCTTTTCGGCGCAGGGCGCCAAGCTGCCCGATGCGGTGGAACGGGACATCGAGGCGCGGCTGGAGCAGCCGATGACCTGCATGGATTCGGCCAGGCTCGGCAAGGCACGCCGGGTAGAAGATGCCGCCGGCCGTTACATCGAATTCTGCAAGAGCACCTTCCCCAACGAACTCGACCTGCGCGGCCTCAAGATCGTGGTGGATAGTGCCCATGGCGCGGCCTATCACGTTGCGCCCAATGTCTTTCATGAACTCGGCGCCGAGATAGTCGGCGTTGGCGACACGCCGAACGGCTTGAACATCAACCACGAGGTCGGCGCCACGGCCCCTGCGGCGTTGTGTCGCGCCGTGCTCGACGGCGATGCCGACTGCGGCATCGCGCTCGACGGCGATGGCGACCGGCTGGCGATGGTCGATGCGGCCGGCACGCTGTACGACGGCGACCAGCTGCTTTACGTCATCGCCCGCCATCGCGCGCGCAATCAGCGGGTGCCGGGCGTGGCCGGCACGCTGATGAGCAACCTCGGCTTCGAGCACGCGCTGGCGCGGCTGGACATCGAGCTTGGCCGTGCCAGGGTGGGCGATCGTTACGTGCTGGAGATGATGCAGGAGAAGGGCTGGCTGCTCGGCGGCGAGAATTCCGGGCACATCATCTGCCTCGATCGCCACACCACCGGCGACGGCATCATCGCCGCGCTGCAGGTGCTCGCCGCGCTGCGTGCCACGGGCGAATCCCTGGCCGAGGCCTGCGCCGACCTGAGCCTGTATCCGCAGAAGCTGATCAACGTACGGATGCCCGCCGGTTTCGACTGGGTCGGTGACAACGGAATCCGTGCCGCGGTGAAAGGCGCCGAGGCGACGCTCGACGGCTCCGGGCGCGTGCTGTTGCGTCCCTCTGGCACGGAACCGCTGCTGCGGGTGATGGTGGAGGGTCGCGACGCGGCTGTCGTGATGACGCAGGCCGAGTCCATTGCCGCGGCGGTGCGACGGGCCTTCGGCGGCGCCTAGCGGGTGTCCTGGTGCAGCCGCGGCAGATCGAGGCCGCGGATTCGCTTCAGCTTGTTCGGGATGTCGTCGAGCAGCGCGGCATGGCGCGGCCCGTGCCAGCCGCCGATCAGCGTCACGGACTCGCGCAAATGCGGATCCCGCCCGGCACAGACCATCAGCAGGGTGCCGGCGCTGGCCAGATCGTTGATCTGGCCCAGTTCTTCCTGGAGCCCGGCGAGCCGCTTGATGGCGGCGGTTGCCGACTTGCCGGGAATCATCGGGCCGAAGAATTCGATGGCGTAGCGCAGGCGCTTGATGCCGATGCGCAGTTCATGCAGCGACGGCGGGTAGTCGACGCGGGCCGCATCGGCCAGCACCTGAATCTTTTTCAGCTGGCTGCGTAACCGGCGGTCGGCGAACTGCAGCAGGGACGGCGCGTCGGTGCCGGGCGGTTCGACGAAGGGCGTGCGCTGCAGCAGGCCGCCGGCGGTCAGCAGCAGGCGGCTGTAGGCGGGCTGGCGCAGGACATGGCTGATGTTGCTGCGCGCGGCGTAGAGGCGAATGGTGATGGCGCTGGCCAGGTCGGTCAGGCGCGGTTCGTCGGGCAGCGCCTTGGCCACCGGGGCGACGATCTCGGCCATCAGCACATCGAGGTCGCGGGCCTGGCCCAGTGCCTGCATCAACCCGCGCATCGGCGGTACCAGCTGTTCGGCGAAACTCGCCGGCAGCACCGGGCGGAACATGCGCAGCGCGGCGCGCAGGCGGCGCGTGGCGACGCGCATCTGATGCACGTATTCGGGATCGTCGCTGTGCACCGCGCCGCCGTGGTTGAGTTGCAGATGCGCCAGACAGTCCAGCGCAATCAGGCGGAAGGCCGCCAGCGGGGTGTCGGCGGCATCGATCGGCACCCGGCCGGCCTTTACCGGCGCCGGCGGCGTGTCGAGGAACAGCCGGTAGCCGCGTTCCGCCTTCGACAGCAGCAGCGGCGGCAGTGCCTGGGTTTGCGCCAGTTCCAGGGCCAGCACATAGAGGCTGTCGACGCTGCCGGATATCAGCTGCAATTCGAGTTCGGAGATCGTTTCGCGCCGGCCGTTGGAGGCGATCCAGCCGCGGTCGAGCTTGGCCAGGATGCGGGTGTCCGGGGCCGGGTCAAGCGGCCAGACGGTGCGGCGGAAGTTGGATTCGAACACGGCCGCGATGCGTCCGGCGAGCTTGTCCCGTTGCAGCCAGTCGCGCAGTCCGGCGTCGTCGACGTGCGAGAAATCGAAATGGTTGAGGTAGGGCGCCTGCCATTCCGGCCGCAATGTCAGGCCGCCGTCGGAGTCGTCCTGGCGCTTGATGGTCTGTTGCCACGATGCACCCTGTTTGCGCAGGCGCAGCAGGATGCCGGCACGACGCAGGGCCAGGCGTCCGGTGTCGTAGTAGATGCTGACCAGGTGCTGCTGCTCGCGCGCCGCCGCCTTCGCCAGCAACGGGTGGCGTTGCAGCGTGGCGTGGCGGTCTTCGGCGACAGCCAGTTTCAGGGCAATTTGTTGAGCCATGGCGTCGATGCCGGAGATGGATTGCCGCGAAGTTTAGCTCCTGCATCCCATCAGAATTATTACAGTTGCGAGACACCGTCGCTGCAAACCAGACCAGGCCGCGGCAGTTCGTCAAGAGTCGGCGCTGGCGACACGGCGTTCGGTGCGGCAGTCGCGGCAGCAACTGCGCCCGGCTGCCAGGCGCGCACCAGCTCCAGCCGGCCGTCGCGGTGTTCGACGATGGCCGTGCAGCTGTCGACCCAGTCGCCGCAATTCACATAGACCACGTCGCCGACCCGGCGCAGCGCCGCGCTGTGGATGTGGCCGCAAATGACACCGTCAAGTCCGCGTTCGCGGACGGCGCGAATCAGCGAATCCTCGAAATCGAAAATGAAGGACACGGCGCGCTTGACGCGGCTCTTGGCGAAACCCGCCAGCGACCAGTAGCCGGGACGGCGCAGCAGGCGACGCAGGCGCGACAGCAAGGTATTGAGGCGCACCAGCAGGTTGTAGCCGGCATCGCCGAGCACCGCCAGCCAGCGGTGATAGCGCGTCACCTGGTCGAACTCGTCGCCGTGCAGCAGCAGGTAGCGCTTGCCGTCGGCGGCGACGTGGATGTGCTCGAGCCTGACTTCGATGTCACCGAAGGAGACGCCGTGGTATTCGCGCATCGCCTCGTCGTGGTTCCCTGGAATGAATACCACGCTCTGGCCGTGGCGGGCGCGGCGCAGGATCTTCTGCACCACGGTGTTCTGTGCCGGCGTCCAGTGGATGCCGCGGTTCATGGCCCAGAAGTCGATGATGTCGCCGATCAGGAACAGGTTGTCGCTCTCGTAGTCGCGCAGGAAGTCGAGCAGGCGCTCGGCCTGGCAGCCGCGGGTGCCGAGATGGACGTCGGAGATGAAGATCGAGCGGACGTGCATCAGTCGGGCAGGACGCGGTAGGTCAATGGCTTGGCCGCCACCGCCACAGGCCGCCCGCTGGCCTCGCGCAGTGCCGCCACCAGGCGGTCGTAAATGCGCTCCCAGTCGTGTTCCGCGATACTGCGCGCGGCTGCGGCGGCAATGCGTCCGCGGGCGCCGGGGCGCGTGACGAGGTCGAGCGCGGCGCGTACGAACTGGTCGCTGGCGCCCGGATCGGCCAGCATGCCGTTGTCGCCGTGGCGGATCAGTTCCGCGGCGGCCGCCATGCGGTAGGCCACCACCGGCAGGCCGCTGGCGAGTGCTTCAAGCGTGACGTTGCCATAGGTTTCGGTCATGCTGGGAAACAGGAACAGATCGGCCGACGCATAGTGGGCGGCGAGATCCTCGCCATGGCGCATGCCGGCATGGATGTGGTCCGGGTGTTGCCGCTCCAGTTGCCGCCGCGAGGGGCCGTCGCCGACCAGCAACAGGCGCGCACCGGGCACGTAACGATGGATCGCGGCGAAGGTGGTGAGCAGCAGCGGCAGATTTTTCTCGGGTGCCAGGCGGCCGACGTATGCCACCACCGGATTGCCCTCGGCTGCGCCCCAGGCGACGCGCAGGGCCGCGCTGCGGCGTGCCGGGTTGAACAAAGCGGTATCGACGCCGCGGGCGACCACGCGGATGTTGCGGTAGCCGCGGCGCAGCAGGTCGATGCCAAGCTGGTGGGAGGGCACCAGGGTCATCCCGCTGCGGTTGTGCAGGCGCCGCAAATGGCCGGCGACCAGATCTTCGAACCAGCCCAATCGGTAATGCCGACTGTAGGTGTGGAAATTGGTGTGGAATTCCGAGACCACCGGGATACCGAGTTCGCATGCGGCCGCGATGGCCGATCCGCCCAGCGGCCCTTCGGTGACCACCTGCACCACGTCCGGCCGGTCGGCGCGCCACTCCCGGCGCAGCAGGCGCGGCGCCGGCAGACCGAATTGCAGCCCGCTGTAACCCGGTATCGGCAGGCCATGCACCAGTGTCGTCGTCAGCCGTGGCGCGACCGCTGGCGCGTCCCCGGCGCTCTGGCGCGGACGCGTCAGGCTGACGCGATGGCCGCGTGCCAGCAGGCCCTGCACCATGCGGCCCAGCGTCATGGCGACGCCATTGACTTCCGGCGGGAAGGTTTCCGTGACGACCGCGACATGGAGCGGAGACGTCATGGCTTGCCCGGAACGGGACCAGCGGCCAAGGCTGGCGCACAGTCGACCGCACGCGGCGCCCGTAGCAGTTGGCGATAGAGCGCGATGAGCCGGGCGCCCTGCGTCCCGGCATCCCATTCGCGGGCGAAATCGATTGCCTCGTCGGCCATGATCAGCAATTTGGTGGGCCGGTTCAGCAGTGCGACCAGTTGTCCGGCAAACCCCTCCGCTGTATCGGCGGCGGCAACCGCACCGCGCCGGGGCGTGATGATCTCGGCTGCTCCCAGTGCCGGAATGGCCAGCACCGGCAGGCCGATGGCCATGGCTTCGAGCAGTACCAGACCCTGTGTTTCCGTCCGCGAGGCGAAGGTGAACACATCGGCGGCGGCATAGCAGTCGCGCAGGGCGCCTTCGCGCGGCAGGTAGCCGACGAACCGGACGTGGTCGTCCAGATGCAGCGCGGCTGCATGGCGACGCAATGCAGGCAGCGCCGGGCCTTCGCCCGCTATCACCAGCAGCAGGTCGGGCCGCTGCCGGCGGGCGATGTTCAGCATTTCGAGCAGGAAGCCGATGTTCTTTTCGAAGGCCACGCGACCGACGAACAGCGCGACCTTGCGCTCCGGAGCGATGCCCCAGGCCTGGCGGAAGCGCTTGCCGTCGCCGCGCAGGAACTGGGTTTCCGCCAGGCCGGTGGGAATCACGTGCAGCGGCCGGGTGACGCCGTAGTCGCGCAGGGTGGCGGCCATCGGTTGCGTAGGCACGACGACGGCATCGAGCGCGTTGCATTGATGCCGGGCCAGGGCGCGGGCGGCGTGGCGCAGCGCGCTCCTGGGCAGGAAGCGGATGTAGTGGGACAGGTACTCCTCGAAGTGCGTGTGATAGGTCGCAATGCACGGTATGCCGCGTTTCCGTGCCAGGCGCAGGCCGGCGTAATGCGCGGCGAAAGGGGTCTGGACATGGACCAGGTCATAGTCGGCGCCGGCGAGACGGCGATCCAGTTGCGCCAGAAGTCGCCATTGCATCAGGCGGTCTTCCGGATCCAGCGGCACGGCGCGGGAAGGCAGACGCACGATGTCCGCGTTGGCGTCGGCCGCGCAGTCGACTCCCGGGTAGTCGGGCGCCACGATCGTGACGTGCACGCCGAGA
>CAZYTN010000129.1:0-6628 GCA_964650115.1 uncultured Sulfuritalea sp. | reverse complement strand
ACCTGATCATCGGCCGCGGCCTCACCACCAAGGCGCGCGAATTCCTCGGCCTGCCCGCCTCCACGCTATTCCGCCTGCCGCAGGCGCCGCAGGACTCCGGCAAGGGTTTCAGCCTCGCGCAGAAGATGGTCGGCCGCGCTTGCGGTTTCCCCGAAGGCAAGGGCGTGCGTCCCGGCACCTACTGCGAGCCGAAGATGACCTCGGTCGGCAGCCAGGACACCACCGGCCCGATGACTCGCGACGAACTCAAAGACCTCGCCTGCCTCGGCTTCTCCGCCGACCTGGTGATGCAGTCCTTCTGCCATACCGCCGCCTACCCGAAGCTGGTCGACGTCAAGACCCACCGCACCCTGCCGAGTTTCATCACCGCGCGCGGCGGCATCAGCCTGCGCCCCGGCGACGGCGTGATCCACTCCTGGCTCAACCGCCTCCTGCTGCCCGATACGGTCGGCACCGGTGGCGACAGCCACACCCGCTTCCCGATCGGCATTTCCTTCCCGGCCGGCTCCGGCCTGGTGGCCTTCGCCGCCGCCACCGGCGTGATGCCGCTGGACATGCCGGAATCCGTGCTGGTTCGCTTCAAGGGCAAGCTGCAGCCCGGCATCACGCTGCGCGACCTGGTCAATGCGATTCCGCTTTACGCCATCAAGGCGGGCCTGCTGACCGTGGCCAAGCAGGGCAAGAAGAACATCTTCTCCGGGCGCATCCTCGAAATCGAAGGCCTGCCCGACCTCAAGGTGGAACAGGCCTTCGAACTCACCGACGCTTCGGCAGAACGCTCCGCCGCCGGCTGCGCCGTGCGCCTCAACAAGGCGCCGATCGTCGAGTACATGCGCTCCAACATCACCCTGATGAAGTGGATGATCGCCGAAGGCTACGACGACAAGCGCGCCCTGGGCCGTCGCGTCAAGGCCATGGAAGACTGGATCGCCAAGGGCACGCTGCTGGCGCCCGATGCCGACGCCGAGTATGCCGCCGTGATCGAGATCGACCTGGCCGACGTCAAGGAGCCGATCCTGGCCTGCCCCAACGATCCGGACGACGTCAAGGTCCTCTCCGAAGTCGCCGGCGAGAAGATCGACGAAGTCTTCATCGGTAGTTGCATGACCAACATCGGCCACTTCCGCGCTGCCGGCAAGGTGCTCGAAGGCAAGACCGACATCCCGACCCGCTTGTGGATCGCGCCGCCGACCAAGATGGATGCGATGATCCTCAACGAGGAAGGCTATTACGCCATCCTCGGCAAGTCCGGCGCGCGCATGGAGATGCCCGGCTGCAGCCTGTGCATGGGCAACCAGGCGCAGATCAGGAAGGGCAGCACGGCGGTATCCACCTCGACGCGCAACTTCCCCAACCGGCTCGGCATCGATACCCGCGTTTATCTCAGTTCGGCAGAACTGGCGGCGGTGACGGCGCTGATGGGCAGGATCCCGACCGTGGCCGAGTACATGGAACAGGTCAAATCGCTGGAAGCCAAGTCCGCCGACGTCTATCGCTACATGAACTTCGACCAGATCGCCGAGTTCAAGGAGCAGGCGGATACGGTGACGGTGTAAAGGTCAATATCGGCGCGCTTTACCGTAGCGCCAGCGCCGACTTTTCAAGACGCCCCCGACGGTTTCCCGTCGGGGGCGTTTTCACAGCGTCCGGCCGTTGCGCGATGCTTCCAAATTTACGGCCGAGCTTCCTCGATCACGCCAAGAATGCCCGTGATTGTTGCAAGCCGGTCGGGATCCAGTCCGCTGGCTGCAAAATCGATTCCGTAATTCTTTTCGAGAAACATCACGATTTCGATGATCGCCAGCGAGTCGATCAGGCCGCAGGCGACCAGGCTCTCATCCAGCCCGACGCTCTCGATGGCCTTGCCGGGTTTCTGGATGGTTCGCAGGAAGTCGATCAGGCCCTGCAAGCGTTGCTGGCGGTCGTCTGCCATCAGTGCTTCTCCCCGGCGAGGATCCGCGCCAGATCGATAGCCACAAGATTGGCGCAGGCGGCCTTCACCGCATCACGGTTGATCTTGCCGCGCGAGGTGCGCGGGATTTCTTCGACCACCCACCAGCGCACCGGCATCTTGTGCTCGGCCAGGTGGGCCTTCATCCAGCTGTAGAGCGCCCTGATCGTCGAATCATCCTTGTTGCCGAGGACCACTGCGATGCCGATCGCCTGGCCGTAGATTTCGTCATCGAGCGCGAACGTGCAAACGTCGCTGGCGCGCTCGAAACGCTCGACGACCGCGTCCACATCCGCGGGGTAAATCTTCATCCCGCCCTTGTTGATTTCGTCGCGTTCCCTGCCGCGCAAGGCCAGCCTGCCGCGCTCATCGATCGCGCCGATGTCGCCGGTGAGGAACCAGCCATCGCTGACCGCCAGCCTGGTCAGGTCGTCGCGCTGGAAGTAGCCTTTCATCAATGCTGGCGTATTGAGCCAGACGAAGCCCGATTCGCCGGGCTGGCATTCATCGTCCGGATCCAGCGGAAGCGTTGCGTCGGAAGTTCGCATGACCTTGATGATCGCCCCCCAGCCTTCGCCGATCAGGCCGTCTTCCGCGTCGCAATTCGCATCGCTCAAGCCCGCGACCCAGCTGCCGGTCTCGGTAATGCCGTAGGCGTTGCATACCTGGCGGGTGCCGGTCCAGGTCCGGATATCGTTCCAGGCATGCGCCGACAACGGGGCCGAACCGCAATGCACGCGCTGCAGGGTCTTCGCCTGCGGCGGCTTGGACAGCTTGAGGGCCAGTTTCCAGATGGCCGGCACCGACGACATGAAGGTGATCCGGTTGTCATCGAGCAGCTTGCCCAGGCGCATGATGATCTCGGGCTTGAACGGCGGGGTGATAAACAGGTCCTGGCCGGACAGCCAGGGGAACAGGCAGTTGCAGATCAGGCCGTGGCCGAAATGCGTCGGCAGCAGGCACAGCGTACGGGCAAAAGGCTTGACACCGATCGCATCGCGCAAACCCATCCAGCGCGCCCGCAGCGAGCGGTGCGTATGAACCACTCCCTTGGGTGCGCCCGTCGAGCCGGAGGTGAACAGGATCAGGGCGTCGTCATCCAGCTGACTCAGGCCTGCCTGGGCTTCCTCGCTGCCGGTATCGGTGGTCTCGAACGCCGGTACCCCGGCTTCGGCAAGCGCCTGGGTCACCATGGCCTCGGTCAAATGGTCGATCACCGCCAGTCTGGGAATGGCAGCCGCCACCAGGGTCTTGATTTCGAATGCCGTCAGGCGGGCATCGATCGGCACCGCGCAGGCACCCAGTTTCCAGATGGCGAGCAGCTCGGCAAAAAATTCCAGCGAATTGCCGAAGGGCAGGAAGACCCGGTCTCCGCGCGCCAGACCGTGCCGCTGAAAACGCGCAACCCGGCGCGCCACTTGCCCGCGAATCTCCTGGCGACTCCAGGATCGCCCGCTGACCGGCTCGGCCAGATTTCCGATATTCAGATCAAAAAACATGTGTTATCCCATCCCCGAAAAAAGTTTATGCGAATCCGAAAAGACCAAAAAAGAAATTTGCCCGGGCAGTGAAGGACGCACCGCTCCTCACATTCCAGATGAAAATCAGGCTGAAAAACGTCCACACCCCGGCGATCCGCAGGATTCGATCCGCCTGCCCGGATGCCAGCGCCCGCCCTCCCCGGCGTTGCTGCCGCAGCATGGAGACAAATATACCGAAAGCCAGCAAAAAGCAGTAGAACATCCGCGAGCGATGCAGATACAGCGCTTCCAGAACCTGACCTTTCACCATCATCATTTCGAGATTGATGAGGTGGTAATAGGCATTGCCGATAAAGGCCGAGGCAAAAACGGCTGCACCCAGCCGCAAGGTGGGCCAGTTGCGCAACTTCTTGCCCAGTTGCGTGAAGGTGGGAAGGAAGAAGAAATTCGCCAGGATTTCCTTGAAATAATAGTAATAGCGGTTCCAGAACTCGATAATCGATTCCGCCAGCAGGGGCTTGTAGGTGTTGCGGAACACGTTGAAGCCGAATAGCCGCAGGACGGCGATGATTGCATGACCGCGTATGGCGTGACGAAGCACCTGATGGATGAGTTCGCAGTAGATGCTGAGCCAGGATATCCACAGCGGTAAGTCCGCACCTTCTCCTGCAACCATGCGTCCGAGCTTCGGGACTGCCAGCGTGTATCCCCCCAGTGTCTGCGTCAGCTCATTTCCCGGTCCGTAAAGCAGCCCTTCCATGATTTCCATGACGACCATCCACAAGCCGCACAGGATCAGAAGCTTTATCCCCGCCAGTTGTGACCGGGCAAGCTCTTCTTCGGTTTTTGCTTCGCTGCGCGAGAGGTATCCGATGCCGCTGCCATACGGCGTGTTGGAACCACCGTAGATCGGCCACAGGGTGAGGAAATGGTCGGAGAAGCGTGTTCCGGCCATGCGACCGTGCTGCCCGGAGAGAAGCACGTAGGCGAAGCGCCAGACCAGGAGCGGAAATATCAAGGCCACGCCGGCCAGCACCTGCCGCCACAGCCCGCTGCCTGGCGCCGTGGTCCACAGCACCACGAGAAACCCCCAGTACATCGAGTGCAGGGTCAGTTGGGGATGTTTTCTGACCCACAAGGGCAGGGATGAAAACCCGGCAGCGGCCCGGTAGAGCAGCCAGGCAATGGCGACCAGTGCCAGCGCCACGAGCAGCCCGGCGACGATGCCGTCGGCCGGACCGGGCAGATCACCCGATTTGACGATGCGCAGCGTACTTTTGATGCATACCCAGAGGGCGCCGGCGGCAAGGATGGCTCGTCGCCTGAAGGGTGTGAGATGGCGAAGAGCCCAGCCCAGCCACGAGCACCACCACGCAATGATTGCCGGGTTTTCATGAAACTGGGTGAATTGCTTGATATGCATGCAAACGCTTCAGCGGGGGCGGCAGGAAAAAAAAGCGCTATTTTGCTGCATTCCGCACGGTAGCGGATGCAGTGGCGGAGAAATGCACGGAATCGGCGCCGACTTCGTGCCGCATTCCGCGACCAAATACCTCGGCGGTCACGGCGACCTGCTGGCGGGGGCCATCGTCGGCCCCGCGGAAACCTTGACGCAGGTGCGCTTTCACGGGCTCAAGGACATGATCGGCGTCAGATGGCGCAGCCCGGCGGCATGATCGCCTTCGAACTCAAGGCGGGCATCGAGGCCGGCCGCCGCTTCATGAACGCGCTGCGCCTGTTTACCCGCGCCGTGAGCCTCGGCGACGCCGAAAGCCTGGCCCAGCATCCAGCCAGCATGACGCAGTGTTTCTACGCGCCGGAAGGGCGCGCCGAACACCTGATCGGCGAAGGTCTGGTAAGGCTTTCCGTCGGTCTCGAGGCTCTTGCCGACCTGCTGGCCGATCTGGACCAGACGCTGGAAGCGGCCTGACGACTGCAGCGCCGTAGCGCCAGCGCCGACTTTTGGGGCTGCCGGTCCCACCGGGGATACCGTCCCACATCCCGCGGGGACATACCCCACCGGGGGGGTACCGTCCCCGCCTCCAGCGGGGACATACCCCACCAGGGGATACCGTCCCCGCCTCCAGCGGGGACATACCCCACCAGGGGATACCGTCCCCGCCTCCAGCGGGGACATAAAGAAAGCCTCGGCGAAACTTCGCCATCGCTTTTTATCGGACGGGAGCCAACTCCCTCGGCATCGGTCTTATTGGGGGGGCTGTTCGCGGTGGCCGGCTCGCCTGCGCTCCGGATAGAGGTCGCGCCCTGCGTCATGCACATCGCGGCGCAACTGGCGCCTTTCCTCCCGCGACATTTGCCCGCCGCGCGGTGCGGCGGTGTCCCCGGCCGACAACTGGGCGGGACGTGTCGTTGGGGCCATGCCCTGCGCGCCGGGGCCGTCGCCGCGATTGCGCTGCTGACGCTGCTGGCCCTGCCCCATGCGCTGCGGACCGGTGCCGTCGCCCCGATCGGACGGCGGACCAGACTGTTCCTGCGCCGAGGCGTCGAATGCCAGCAGCAGCAACGCCGCCGCCAGTCCCGTCCACTTCGCGCAGCGTCCCGCTTTCACGTCCGTCCTTTCAATTCCATTAGTGAAGGATACTGTAAATCTGCTCGCCTGCAAGCGTGCTGGCCGCCATCAACTGATCGACGCCGGCCTGCGGTTCGGCGCCCCAGAGCGCCAGCCCGATGCCCAGTGCCATGCTGAAAAACAATGCCTTCATGATCGCCTCCGTTTGCCGTTTCACCGCTGCCGCTCTTTCGGTACGCTTGCATTCTCGGCGGCGTGCGTAAGGCAATTGTTGCGGCTGGCCGGGTTTTGTAATCGTTTGTAAAGGCCGCTGGCAGGATGCGCGCGATCCGGCTAGGATTGGAGCCTATTTAAGTAGGAATCATGCCCCGCGTTGAGATCAGGATCGGATGGATGCAAGGCGCAGTGCGCGGCCAATGGTTGTTCCATTGGCAAGCACTGCAACGCCGCAGACGCCGATCCTGGTCTCAACCCGAAGGGCCGCCGGGCGTTGGGCGCGCTGCCACGTTGTCGGTCGCTTACATGGAGGTAACATGCTGCACTCCCTCCGCCTCGCATCGCATCCCAACGCCCGACGGCGCGGGGTACGATTCCTACTGAAATAGGCTCCAAGCCCATGAACGAGACCAAAGCCAAGATTCTTGTCGTCGATGACGACCTGCGCCT
>CAZYTN010000128.1:0-6652 GCA_964650115.1 uncultured Sulfuritalea sp. | reverse complement strand
TTGCCGCGATGGGCCAGCACCAGCCGTGACAGGCGCGCCTGGTCGCGCCGGGAAAACCCCGGCATGTCGGCATTGGCGAGAATGTAGGCGCTGTGCTTGTGATAGCTCGAGTGCGCCACGGATATCCCGACTTCGTGCAGGCGGGCGGCCCAGACCAGGAATTGCGCATCCGGATGCCCGGCCTCCCGGCTCGCCGGAACCATCTGCTTGAGCAGATCGAGTGCCGTATGGGCAACCCGCCCCGCCTGCCGCCGATCCACTTCGTAGCGCTGCATGAAGCGATTCACCGTCGCTTCGCGCAAATCGTCGTGGTGATATCGGCCCAGCTGGTCGTAAAGCACGCCGAGACGGAGAGCACCTTCCGAAAACGCCATGCGCTCCAGCCCGAACTCCTTGAATACGGCCGACATGATCGCCAGGCCGCCGGGCAGCACCGGCATCCGGTCGGCCCGCAAGCCCTGCAGCTTCATGCGCGAGGCCTCGCCGGCATGGAGCAGTTCGTTGCGCAGTTTCTCCAACCCGTCGCGAGTCAGGCCGTGATCGGAAAATCCGTTCAGTTCCAGCAAGTCGACGATGGCCTTGGCGGTACCCGAGGAACCGATGGCCTCGTCCCAGCCCGTTTCGCGAAACGCGTGGACGATGGTCTGCAACTCGCGCCGCGCTGCCAGTTCGGCCTCCTTGAACGAACGCTTGTCGACGCGCCCCTCTGGAAAAAAGCGCAGGCTGAAGCTGACACAGCCCATGTAGAGCGACTCCAGCCGGATCGGATCGATGCTCTGGCCGATGATGAATTCCGTGGAGCCGCCGCCGATATCCACCACCAGTTGGCGCGTCTGCGGATTGGCCAGCGTATGCGCCACGCCGAGATAGATCAGGCGCGCCTCCTCGCGCCCTGCGATCACCTCGATCGGGAAGCCGAGCGCTGCCTCGGCCTTTTCCAGGAAAGCTTCGGCGTTTTTTGCCACACGCAGCGTATTGGTCGCCACCGCGCGCACCGCACCCTGATCAAAGCCACGCAAGCGCTCGCCAAAGCGCGCAAGCGCATCGATGCCGCGCTGCTGCGCCGCAACGTCAAGCCTTTTGTCGGGAGTCAAGCCTGCGGCGAGCCGCACCGATTCCTTGAGACCGTCGAGTGGGTAAATCTGGTTGGCCACGATCCGCCCCACTTGCAGGCGAAAGCTGTTGGAGCCGAGATCGACCGCGGCGATCAGTTCATAAGCCATTAGCGTAAAATAACTCGTTCGGAGCGACTGGTGATAGTCGAGCGCAGCGAGCTGACCATCCGGAGTGGCTTTGCCCGCGTCGTTTGCGGGCTTAGCCCACTCCGCAGGGGCGTCATCAGAAGCCTCCACGTGAGGGGGCGAGGCGGGATTTTGCAACGCATGCGTTGCGCCGCCGCAGCCAGCTGGCTGTGCAAAGCCAGCCGTGGGCCGCGCAGCGGACGGGAGGGGCGGGCCTTTAATTCGCCTTTAGTTACGGCCGCTGCGCTTAACGCCGATGATGCCGGCGTTAGCCTCCACTGAAACTTCGTTTTCGCGCATTTCATCATCAGGGGTGCTGTGTCACTGCTGCATGAAAGTTCAAGGATTCTACCGCGCGGTCAGGATTTGCTTCGTGTCATACGACGGCAACGAAATTGACAGATAATCATGCCCTTCGAAGCGCCTGAAAGCCCTCATGCCGACTCCCCGCCGCTTTCCCAATGAGCATTTCCTCAACCGCGAACTGTCCTTGCTCGCCTTCAATCGGCGCGTGCTGGCCCAAGCCGCGGACGACCGCGTGCCGCTATTGGAGCGCCTGCGCTTCCTCTGCATCGTCTCGTCCAATCTCGACGAGTTCTTCGAGATCCGGGTCGCCGGCCTCAAGGAGCAGATCAAGCTGGGCAGCCATGCCACGGGCGCCGACGGCATGCCGCCGCAGGATGTATTTCGCCGCGTCACCGACGAAGCCCACCAGTTGATCGCCGAGCAGTACGCGCTGCTCAATGTCGAGATACTTCCGGCGCTGCAAAAGCAGGGCATCGCCTTCTTCCGCCGCAGCCTGTGGAACGATGAACAGCGCGCCTGGATCCTGGATTTCTTCCGCAAGGAAGTCATGCCGGTGCTGACGCCGATCGGGCTCGACCCTTCGCATCCCTTTCCGCGGGTACTGAACAAGAGTCTCAACTTCGCCGTCGAACTCGAAGGCGCCGACGCCTTCGGCCGCAGTTCGGGGGCTGCCATCGTCCAGGCGCCGCGCGCCCTGCCGCGCGTGATCCGGCTGCCGAAGAAACTCTGCGGCGTCGACTACGGCTTCGTCTTCCTCTCCTCGATTCTTCACGAATACGTCAGCGAATTGTTCACCGGCATGAACGTGCTCGGCTGTTACCAGTTCCGCGTCACGCGCAATTCCGACCTGTTCGTGGACGACGAGGAAGTCAAGAACCTGCGCATCGCGCTGCAGGGCGAACTGCCGCAGCGCCACTTCGGCGACGCCGTGCGCCTCGAAGTCGCCGACAACTGCTCGGAAACCATGACCGGCTTCCTGCTTCAACAGTTCGGCCTCGAGCGCGGCGACCTGTATCGTGTGCCGGGCATCGTCAATCTGGTGCGCCTGATGTCGGTACCGGATCAGGTGGATCGCCCCGATCTCATGTATGCACCTTTCCAGCCTGGCCTGCCGAAGGTGCTGACCAAGCGCTACGACATCTTCGCCAGCATTCGCAAGCATGACATTCTGATACACCATCCCTTCCAGACCTTCAATCCAGTGATCCAGTTGCTGCAACAGGCGGCGGACGATCCGCAGGTGATCGCAATCAAGATGACCGTGTATCGCACCGGCACCGATTCGGTGCTGATGGAGCACCTGCTGCGCGCCGCCGAAAAGGGCAAGGAAGTCACCGTCGTGGTGGAACTGATGGCCCGTTTCGACGAGGAGGCCAACCTGTCCATCGCCGCGCGCCTCGAAGAAGTCGGGGCCCACGTGGTCTATGGCGTGGTCGGCTACAAGACCCATGCCAAGATGCTGATGGTCCTGCGCCGCGAGGATCACGGCTACCGCCGCTACATCCACCTTGGCACCGGCAACTACCACCCCCGCACAACCCGTTTTTACACTGACTTCGGCCTGTTGACCTCGAATCCGGAAATCGGCGACGACGTCAATGAAGTCTTCAAGCAACTGACCGGACTGGGCAAGGCCAGCGCGCTGAAGCACCTCTGGCAGGCGCCTTTTTCGCTCCATTCGAACATGCTCGCCGCGATTCACGGCGAAACGGCGGCGGCGCTGGCCGGCAAGCCGGCGCGCATCATCGCCAAGATGAACTCGCTGCTCGAACCGGAAATCATTGCGGCCCTGTATGAGGCCAGCGCGGCCGGTGTCTCCATCGACCTGATCGTGCGCGGAGTCTGCTCACTGCGCCCAGGCGTGAAAGATCTCTCCGAGAATATCCGGGTGCGCTCGGTAATCGGCCGCTTCCTCGAGCACCACCGGATTTTCTATTTCCACGCCGACGGCAAGCAGAACATCTACCTGTCCAGTGCCGACTGGATGGAGCGCAATTTCTTTCGTCGTATTGAAATCAGTTTCCCGGTGCTCGAGCCCAAGCTCAAGCAGCGCGTGCTCAAGGAAGGGCTCAAGCCCTACCTCGCCGACAACAGCCAGGCCTGGGAAATGGACGGCAGCGGCGAATACCGCATCAAGCCGACCAAGCGCACCCGCATCTGCGCCCAGGAACTCCTGCTCGCCGACCTTGGCGTGAGTATCGTCAGCGTAACGTAAGCCGCGTCAGGACGTTCGCCATGCTTTCGGCCATGTCGGCGCCGAACTGCTTGGCGAATTTCTCGGCGAAGTTCTGTTTGACGCTGAAATCGCGCACGTCACCGGCCTTGATGACATCGCGGGCGACGCTATCGACCGTGCCGTAGCCGTCCACCAGGCCCAGTTCAATGCTCTTGGCGCCGCTCCACATCAGGCCGGAGAACATTTCGGGCGATTCCTTGAGGCGCTTGCCGCGGCCTTTTCTCACCACGTCGATGAATTGCTGGTGAATCTCGCCCAGCATCTGCCTTGCATGCGCCTTGTCGTTCTCGTTCTCGGGCGAGAACGGATCGAGAAAACCCTTGCTCACGCCGGCCGTGAGAAGGCGACGCTCGACGCCGAGCTTTTCCATGGTACCCGTGAAGCCGAAGCCGTCCATCAGCACGCCGATCGACCCGACGATGCTGGCCTTGTCCACGAATATCTTGTCCGCCGCTACCGCGACATAGTAGCCACCGGATGCGCAGACATCCTCGACCACTACGTGCAGGGGAATATCCGGATACTTGGCGCGCAGGCGCCGCATCTCGTCATTGATGATCCCGGACTGCACCGGGCTGCCGCCCGGGCTGTTGATGCGCAGGATCACGCCGGCGGTATGTTTGTCCTCGAAGGCGGCCTGGAGGGCGCCGACGACATGCTCGGCATTGGCATCGCCCTTGGCTTTGATGACGCCATTGAGATTCACCAGTGCGGTGAATCTTTCACCTTCGCCAAGCTTGTCGCCCTGCCCCAGATCCAGCGCCAAGAAGAGCAGGACCGCCAGATAGCCGAAGCCCAGCAATTTGAAGAAGATGCCCCAGCGCCGGCCGCGCCGCTGTTCCGCAAGCGCTTCGAGCGCGAGCTTTTCCAGAACCTTGCGTTCCCAGTTCGTATCATTGCTGCTATCCGACACCTTGCCCACCTTCCTCGATCAAAACAACCCACCCGTCATGTTCGGTCACGGAAACCTTTATCAACCCCTTGCCATTGCAACGCCCGCCGAGACAACGTCCGGAATCCGGCGCATACAGAGCGCCGTGCGTGGCGCAGATCAAGTATAAGCCTGAACTATCGAAGAACTCGCCCTGCTGCCAATCCAATTCGACCGGGACATGGCCGCAGCGGTTCAGGTAGGCATGAACCTGCCCGCGAAAGCGCACGATGAAGGCCGGCTCGCTGACGCCGCGCCGCTCCAGCGTAAAGCGCAGGCCGGGACCGCCTTCGATCACCGCGGCGCTGGCGCAGACCCGGCGTTGCGTCAAGTCTGGCGTCGCAACCACGCTGCCAGTTCCGCAACATTGGACGCGCAATAAAGAGGGGCTTCGGCCTCCAGGGCCTGGCGCGGATGGGCGCCATAGGCCACGCCCAAGCCCGCCACGCCGGCGTTTCTGGCCATCAGCAGGTCGTGGGTGGTGTCGCCGATCATCAGCGTCGCCTCCGGCTCGACCCCGAACTCGGCCATCAGTTCTTCAAGCATCTGCGGGTTCGGCTTGGAATGGCACTCGTCGGCGCAGCGCGAGGCCTGGAAGCGCGGACCCAGGCCGCTGACCTCGAAGGCACGGTCCAGACCCTTGCGTGTCTTGCCGGTCGCAACGGCAAGCATGTATCCGGCCGCAGCCAGTTCGTCGATGAGTTCGGTTGCGCCAGCGAACAGCAGCAAGTCCTGGTCGCGCGACAGATAATGGTGACGGTAGCGCTCGGCCACCGCTTGGTAACGCTCGGCCGGCAGGTCCGGCAAGGCATGGCGCAGGGCATCGATCAGTCCAAGGCCGATGATGTGGCTGGCGCGTTCGTCGCTGGGAGGCTCGATGCCCAGATCCTTCGCCGCCGCCTTGATGCTGGCGACGATGGCGCCGGTCGAGTCCATCAGGGTGCCGTCCCAGTCGAAGACGATCAGTTCAAAACGCCTGCCCATAATCTCTTTTCTCGTTGCGATCCAGTTTGTCGGTAAAGCTGCGCAATTCTTCCGGCAGCCGCGATTCGAGTTCAACCGGCACGCCCGAAAGCGGATGCGGCAGCGCCAGTTTCGCCGCATGGAGGAACATGCGGCCGAGCCCGGTCTTCTGCAAGGCCTTGTTGAGCGCAAAGTCGCCGTACTTGTCGTCCCCCGCGATGGGGAAGCCCAAGTGCGCCAGGTGCACGCGAATCTGGTGGGTGCGTCCGGTCTTCAATTCCACCTCGACCAGGCTGAAATTCTCCCAGCGCGCCACCAGGCGCACGATGGAATGTGCGGTCTTCCCCTCAGCATTGACGCTGACGCGGCGCTCACCCTCGGCCGTCAGGTATTTGTGCAGGGGCAGGCGCACATGCTGCAACTCGTTGCGCCAGCACCCTTTGACCAGAGCCAGGTAACGCTTGTTAATGCCGCCGTCGCGAAACATGTCGTGCAGTTTGGTCAGCGCGACGCGCTTCTTGGCCACCACCAGCAGGCCGGAGGTCTCGCGATCGAGCCGGTGGGCCAGTTCGAGGAGCTTTGCCAGCGGCCGCGCCCGACGCAACTGCTCGATCACGCCGAAGGACACCCCGCTGCCGCCATGCACCGCGACACCGGAGGGCTTATCGACCACGATAAGCGCCTCATCCTCAAAGGCGATTTCAAAATCCCGCGCCGGAACAGCGGCTTGCGAAGGACGCTCGGCGGTGCGTATGGGCGGCACGCGCAGCCTGTCGCCCTTCTGCAGACGATATTCGGCCGGCACCCGGCTCTTGTTCACCCGTACCTCGCCGCTGCGCAGGATGCGATAGATATGGCTCTTGGGCACGCCCTTCGCAACGCGCAGCAGGAAATTGTCGATGCGCTGGCCTTCGGACTCCTCGCCGACTTCAAGCCATGTCACTGAATCTTTGCTCAAGTCCTTCATTTCCAATA
>CAZYTN010000127.1:0-6663 GCA_964650115.1 uncultured Sulfuritalea sp. | reverse complement strand
CGCGCACCTGCTTCGCCACGGCGACCTGGCCGACGTAGTCCGGGCCGTAGACCTCGGCGACGATCGGCGACATCACCGGCGGACCGGGCGGCACTTCGACCACCTTGGCATTGCCGCCATGCTTCAGCGCCACGGCGACGACGCGGTCGCGCACCGAGACGGCGATTTCGTGGCTCTGGCGATGGCGATGCTTCTTGTCCACCAGATTGACCTGGATGTCGCCCATTTCCGGCGCGCTGCGCAGGTAGTACTGACGCACCAGGCCGTTGAAGTTGATCGGGCTGGCGCTGCCGGCATAGGCCTGGTAGTCGGCAACTTCCTCGACCTGGGCGATCTCGGCGGAGATCTCGCGCAGCACTTTCGCGGTTTCCTCGAGCGGGGTGCCGACCGGCATGTCGAGCACGATCTGGAATTCGCTCTTGTTGTCGAAGGGCAGCATCTTCAGCACCACCAGCTTGAAGAAGCCGAGGCTGACCGAGGCCAGGATCGCGACCAGGATGCCGATCCACAGCTTGCGCCGCGCCGCCTTGCCGGTGCGCGGGTCGAGCAGCGGCGTCATCAGGCGACGGAACAGGCGGTCCGAAAAAGGGGCCTGGTTCGATTTTTGCGATTCATGAAAATCGAGCCTGGCCCCTTTTTCGCCTTTTCCCGTCAGTGGATCGGCGGAGCTGCCACCGCTGCCATGGCCGGCCGGCTTCATCAGTTTCAGCGCCAGCCAGGGGGTGATGACGAAGGCAATCGCCAGCGAGATGAACATGCCCATCGAGGCATTGATCGGGATCGGGCTCATGTAGGGCCCCATCAGGCCGGTGACGAAGGCCATCGGCAGCAGCGCCGCAATCACCGTGAAGGTGGCGAGTATCGTCGGCCCGCCGACTTCGTCCACCGCCGGCGGAATGATCTGCCACAGCGGCTTGTCGGGCTGCAGCAGGGTCCAGCGATGGATGTTCTCGACCACCACGATGGCATCGTCGACCAGGATGCCGATGGAGAAGATCAGGGCGAACAGCGAGACGCGGTTCAGCGTGAAGCCCCAGGCCCACGATGCGAACAGCGTCGCCGCCAGCGTCAGCGTCACCGCCGTGCCGACGATCACGGCCTCGCGCCTGCCCAGCGCGAACAGCACCAGCAGCACGACGAAGGCCGTGGCGAAGACCAGCTTGCCGATCAGCTTCTGCGCCTTGTCGGTGGCGGTGGCGCCGTAGTTGCGCGTCACGCTGAATTCGACGCCCTCCGGAATCACCGTGCCCTTGAGCCCCTCGGCGCGTGCGATCACGGCTTCGGCCACATCGGCGGCATTGACGCCGGGTTTCTTCGACACCGACAGCGTCACCGCCGGATATTCCTGAACGGCGTCCTGGCCGGCCGCCTTGTCACCCTTGCCTTTGCCGTACCAGACATAGCGCGTCGGCTGGTCGGCGCCGTCGACAACCTGGGCCACATCGGCCAGGTACACCGGCTTGCGCTCGAAGACGCCGACGACCAGGCGCTTCACATCTGCCGCCGACTCGATGTAGGTGCCGGTTTGCACCAGGATTTCGCGGTTGCCGGCGACCAGGCTGCCAGCCGGCTGCGAGGCGTTCGACACCTGCAGGGCCGCCTTCAAATCCTGCGCCGTGATGCCGTGCGAGTTCATGCGGTCGGCGTCCATGACGACGCGAATCACGTGGCCGGGACCGCCGATGGTCGCCACGTCGCGCGTGCCGGAGATGCGCTTCAAGTCTATCTCGGCGGCGCGCGCCACCTGCTGCATTTCAAAGGCCGACTTCAAAGGATCGGCGCTGTGAAAGGTCAGCGTCACGATGGGCACGTCGTCGATACCCTTGGGCTTGACGATGGGTTCGAGCACGCCCAGGTTGGGCGAGAGCCAGTCGCGGTGCGAATTGATCGTGTCGTAGAGGCGCACCAGGGCCTGGATCGGATCCTCGCCGACCTGGAACTGCACGGTGATTGCCGCCATGCCCGGGCGCGACACCGAGTAGATGTGTTCGATGCCGGCGATGCGCGACAGCACCTGCTCGGCCGGGCGCGCCACCAGCGCCTCGACATCCCTGGCCGACGCGCCGGGGAAGGGCACGAAGACATTGGCCATGGTGACGTTGATCTGCGGCTCTTCCTCACGCGGCGTCACCAGAGTCGCGCCGACGCCCAGCAGCAGCGCGATCAGGGCGATCAGGGGCGTCAGGGAATTCCTGAGGAAGTACTCCGCGATGCGGCCGGAAATGCCCATACCCGGCCCCGGCTTCAGCGTGCTGCGGCGGCAGGCGCCGCCTTTAGCTCAATGCCAGTCTTCAACGGCGTCAGGCTGACGCGCTCGCCTGGAGTGATGCCGGCCAAGACTTCGAGTTCGCCACCGGCCACGGCTTCGCCGAGGCGTACCTGGCGCAGGCGCGCGCCGCCTTTTTCCTCGAGGACATAGACGGCGGTAACCTCACCGCGACGCACGACCGCTGCCGGCGGGACGGTGATCTTCTGTGCCTTGCCGATGATGAAATGAGCGCGCGCATACGTGCCGGGCACAACGCCCTCGATGTTTTCCGGCAGGTAGAGGCGCGCGGTGGCGGTATGGCTGCGCGCATCGACCGTCGGCAGGATCTCGACACGCTGCACGTCGATCCAGCGGCCGCTCTCGGGAAACTCGATGCGGGCGTGCGCCGTTTTCTTCAACTCAACCAGCTTGTATTGCGGCAGGCTGGCGATCACACGCAGGCCCTTGGGATCAAATATCGTGACCAGTGGCTTGCCGGGCGTGGCCATCTCCCCGGCCTCGACATGGCGCTCGGCTACGACCCCGGCGATTGGCGCCGTCACGCTGCCATGCGATGCACCGGCGCCTGAGGCAGCCGCGGAGCCCTGAGCGGCCTTGAAGGCGGCCGCGGCCTGGTCGAGCGCAGCCTGGCTGATGAATTTCTGCGCATGCAGATTTTTTGCGCGCTCATAGGCGGCAGCGGCCTGAGCCAGCGTGGCGCGGGCACTGGCGTCCGAACCGGCGGCCTCGCGCGCATCGAGACGCATCAGCAGTTCGCCCTGCTTCACGCGCTGTCCGGCATCGACGCGGACTTCGAGCACGCGTCCGGCGATTTGCGCCGCTACCGTCGCCTGGCGCACCGCTTCGACCGTCGCTTCGACGGGAAAGCCGAGATCGACGTCGCGCAATTGAACGACGACACCGGTTGGCGCCGCGTCGGCGGCAAAAGAAGAACTGCCCGCCGGAAAAAAGCCGGCGAGCAGAAAACCAAGGGCGGTCAGGAGGAGGAGAGAGCCCTTGGGAAGGAGACTGGTCGATGTCGTCATTTATATTAGTATATGCTTATATATAGAAAACTCAAGTCCCCGCACCCACTAAAGCGCTGAATGTTCTCGTAATCCCCGTCGCCAGGTGCTTTGTGCCAAATGCATTGATCTGAGACGTTTTACGTCCCAACTATTGACCACCTGAGGCAATGGCAAATAAATGTTTCTCCCGGCACCAGATTAACTTGATCGGCACCGATCCGGTGAAGCACAAGGATCAGGCCTGGCGCATCGTGCAACCGGAGTACAACATGGCGGGCAATAAAATCTGGTTCTCGGTGTGGGGCGCGAAAGACAAGATCTCGGCGCTGGTCTTCGCCGATAACAAAACGCCCAAGCTGAAAACCGTGATCAAGGATCACAAGCTGATCACGCCGACTGGCAAGTTCAATACCAATATCACCCAGCACGACTTGTAATGATCTAGCCCCCGTTTGCTTTCGTGGGGGACCACGATTTGGAGTATCGTGCAAATTTCAATAACTGAGGTCTGCGGCAGATTGCACGAGAGGACAATGGGCAGCGGAACTACCGATACAGATCATCTGATCCGCCAGCTTTCCCGACGCCAGTGGAAGATTTCGTTTGCGGTCGTTATCCTCGCGATTGGCTCATTGCTTCTCGGCTGGCCGCTCATCGCGAACAATGCGGAAGACGCCGAGTTCATCAATCTTGCCGGGCGGCAACGCATGCTGTCGCAGCGCATGGCGATGTACCTGGTGCTTCAGGAGCGCGAACCCGATCGGGAACAGCGGCAACAGTATCGCGTCATGGCCAGCGCCGCCGCTACCGAGTTCGAGCAGGCCCACGCCCGGCTGGCGGCGACTGCCGGAAAATCCGGCCCGGACTCCGCCATTCATTCGCTGTACTTTGGTCCGAGCGGGAATGTCGATGCAGAATCCCGTCGTTACCTGTCCCAGGTGCGGGAAACCATCGAAGCCTCTGCCCTGGCCAAACCGACTGATACCCACGGCACCGCAAGAGTCATTGCCGCAGAAGGCAGCAAGCTGATCAAGGAGCTGGACGAGGTCGCCGCGCTTCATCAGCACGCCGACGAGCGGAAGGAAGCCCTCATACTGCGCCTGCTGCTGATCTCGACGCTGCTCATGATCGGCCTGGTGGCGTTTGGCATGTTCCGGATTTTTCGCCCCCTCGTCCGCCGTCTCGCCGACGACGTGGCTGCCCGCGACCGAGCGGAAAAGGACCTGAAAGAAAGCGAAGAGCGCTTCAAGGCATTCTCGGAATCATCTTCCGACTGGTTCTGGCAAACCGACGCGCAGCATCGCTTCAGCTGGTTGCAGGATGGCAAAACCGTGCAGACCCCATTGCCGCTCGAACGAGTGCGGGGCAAGACGCGACTGGAGTTGCGCCCGGAGATCGAAATGCTGGCCGTGGAAAAATGGCGGACCTATGAGGCCGACATCGAAGCGCATCGCCCCTTCCGCGACCTCGAGTATCAGATTGGCGTCGATGATCAGCCCTTGCGCTGGGTATCGGTCAGCGGCCAGCCGTTTTTCGACGCCGACGGAAACTTCCTTGGCTACAGGGGAACCGCCAAGTATGTTCAGGCACGGAAGGATATCGAAGCTTCGCTGCTGAGGCTGCAGCTCGCGATCGAGCAAAGTCCGGTATCGATCATGATCACCGACGCCCAGACAAGGATCATTTACGTCAATGCGCACTTCTCCGCCATCAGCGGCTACAGCGCGGATCAAGCGATAGGCCGCACGCCGAAAATCCTCTGGTCCGGCGAGATGCCGGCGGCAATCTTTACCGACATGCGCAAGGTGCTGGAAGAAGGAAACATCTGGCGCGGCGAAATGTGCAACCGCAAGAAAAACGGCGAGTTGTACTGGGAGAGCCAGTCCATTTCACCGGTTCACGACCAGAGCGGCGCAATCACTCACTATATTTCCGTAAGTGAAGACATCACGGCACAGAAACGGATCAAGCGTCGCGATGAAGGCCGCAACCGGATTCTGGAAGCCATCGCCAATGGCACCCCGTTGGCGGAAACACTGGAACGGATGGTCGCGATGGCCGAGGCCGAGTTGCCACCCGGCAGCATATGCTCCCTCATGCGACTGGACCGGACACAGGGCAGGCTTTTCATTTCCTGCCGTTCAACGCTGTCGGATGCCTATGCCGACGCGATTGACGGGCTGGAAATAGGGGAAAAAGTCGGCTCCTGCGGTGCGGCGACATTCACGGCTCGCCGTGTTGTCGTCGAGGACATCGAGAGGCACCCCTATTGGCAGGGCTGGCGCGAGGTGGCCGCCGCCGAGGGTTTGCGCGCCTGCTGGTCGCAGCCGATCATTTCATCCATCGGCAAAGTCCTGGGCACGCTGGCCATTTACTATCGCAGCCCGCGCTCCCCCGGCGCTGATGAAATTCAGGTCATCGAACTGATTTCGAATCTGGCCGCCATCTGCCTGGAACGCGACGAGGCGGAACAGACGCTGAGGCAACAGGAAGCGCAGGCGCGCAAGCTGCTGGCGGAACACGAAACTGTACTCAGCAATGCCCTGGTCGGCATCGTCCATCTCAAGCACCGGCACGTGGTGTCCTGCAACCGCCGCCTTGAGGAAATTTTCGGCTATGGCCCCGGCGAACTGATCGGTGAGTCGTCACGGGTGTTTTATGACACGGACCAGACCTTCGAGACCATCGGGGTAGACGCCTATCGGGCGGCCGCCGCAGGCGGGAATTTCAACACCGAGTTGATGCTCAAACACAAGGATGGCAGCCTGTTCCGCGGTGCGCTGACCGGCCGCGCCATCGATCCGGCGCATCCGCAGGAAGGCAGCATCTGGGTTTATGCCGACATCTCCGAACGTTACCGTGCCGAGCAGGAAGCGCACAAGCTGCTGCAGGCCGTCGAGCAAAGCCCGGTGTCCATCGTCATCACCAACCGCGATGGGTTCATCGAGTATGTGAACCCGCGATTCACCAGGGTCACCGGCTACAGTTCGGGCGAAGCCATGGGACGAAATCCGCGCTTTCTCCAATCCGGCGAAACGCCGCTGGCAACTTATCAGGAACTGTGGCGGACTCTGCTCGCCGGCAAGGAGTGGCGCGGTATCGTGCGCAACAAGCGCAAGAACGGCGAACTGTTCTGGGAAGAAGCCTCGATCTCGCCGATCGTCGACGAGCTGAACCAGGTCACGCACTTCCTCGCCGTCAAGGAAGACATCACCGAACGCAAGCGCGTCGAAGATGAACTGGAACAGCACCGCGCGCATCTGGAGGATCTGGTGGAGCGGCGCACAATGGAACTGGTCGCCGCACGACAGCAGGCCGACGCCGCCAACGTCGCCAAGAGCGCCTTCCTCGCCAACATGAGCCACGAGATCCGCACCCCGATGAACG
>CAZYTN010000126.1:1973-6667 GCA_964650115.1 uncultured Sulfuritalea sp. | reverse complement strand
AGGTGACGAACACCTGCATCAGCACCGCCAGCATGTTCTTGCTGCGCACCAGGCCACCGTAAAACAGCGCGAGGCCGGGAATGCTCATGAGGATGACGAAGGCCGTGGCCACCATCAGCCATGCATTGTCACCCCGGTTGGGCACCGGGGCGGGTGCCGCGGCAGCGGCAGGAGCGGCAGCCGGAGCAGCGGCAGCCGGAGCAGCGGCTTCCGCCGCCGCGGGCTTGTCGTCGGCGGCCCAGGCGCTGGAGGCGCCACCGGCAATGCCGACGGTCAGTGCCATCAGCAGGATGGCGAGATATTTTCTCATTTCAGATCTCCCGAGAGCTTAGAGGGCTTCCTCACCGGTTTCGCCGGTGCGGATGCGGATGACTTGTTCGACGTCGAAAACGAAAATCTTGCCGTCGCCGATCTTGCCGGTGCTGGCAGCTTTTTCGATGGTTTCGATGACCTGGTCCACCAGATCGTCGCGGATGGCCGCTTCGACCTTGACCTTGGGCAGAAAATCGACGACGTATTCGGCGCCGCGATAGAGCTCGGTATGACCTTTCTGCCGGCCGAACCCCTTGACCTCGGTGACGGTGATCCCCTGCACGCCGACGGCGGCGAGGGCCTCGCGTACCTCGTCAAGCTTGAACGGCTTGATGATGGCGGTGACGAGTTTCATGGCTGATTCCTTTGTGAATTGGAGGAGGTTTTGGTGATTTTCGAAACATCCCGCCGACGCCGGCCGGGTCGCCGGCGGGATAATTCAGATGCGATCAGAAGGACTTGGAAACGGACACCACCACGGTACTGTCGCCGGCATCCTTCGTATGCCTGCCGAAGTTGATTACGCCTGCACCGTTATCCGAATTCGAATTCGTGAAGCAGTAAGGCTGGTAGGTCGACGCCCCCCGGCAATCACCGTCGGCATTGGTATCGATGTAAGCGGCTCCGAAAACCCAGCCACCGATGTCCTTGGTTACGCCGATCTTCCAGTCGGTGTAGTCGCCGTTATGGACGTTATCCAGGCTCAACAGGCCGACGTGCCCGTTGATGCCCCAGCCATCGCCGAGGTCATACGTCGCACCGAAATCCAGATAGCTCGTACCCTTGGTGTTCTTTCCTGTCGAAACGCCCAAGGCATTCACGCCGCGCAGCGAAAAGTAATCGTCAAGCGAGTAGAAGTACTTGACCGAGAGGAACTTCCAGGTCGCGCCGATGTAGATTTCCTTGTTGGTTACCGAACCGGAATCAGCGCCGACGCCAAGCCCGCGACCTTCGGAACCGGGGTAGTAGTAATAGATTGCGCCGACATCAAGACCGACATCGCCGAAGCTGGTTTTGTAGCCGCCGTAGAAATCCATTTCCAGGTTGCCGTCCGGGAAGCCGGCACCCGAACTGACGTTCGAGTTCCAGTTGCCGAGATAGAAGCCGCTCGAGTGCGAGTAGTCGATACCCCCTTGCAGCGCGGGCTTCTCGAATGTCTGGGTGATGCCGCGGAAGCGATAATCCGAAGCGATTGAAAGATTGCCGGTAATGGTGTGCGGACTGGCCGGCGCTGCCGCGGGCGCGGCGGCCTGGGCCATGACGACTGAGGGAAGGGAGAAGAGGCCGGCGACGGCGGCCGCGATCAGGGTCTTGCGCATGGTCATGCTCCTTGGAAGAATTAAAAAATTACAACAGCCTTAATGCAGGTACTGTGCCAGTTGATTTTATTATTTACAATCAACACGATGTATAAAAATACTGTAAAACCACCGATTGCACCGCACCAAGTTGCACCCAAAACGCAAACGCGCCGCACCACGCTGGTGCAACGGCGGCGAACCGGGTCCGCAAGTTCGCTGTGCTAGACTTTCCCGACTTCCGCAAAAACCCTTCAACACCATGCTGAATCCCAAATTGCTCGATGAAATGTCCGCCCGCGTTTCCTCCCTGCTGGCGGCGACGCCGGCCGGCGACATCGAGAAGAACATGCGCGCCGCGCTCGCCGGCGTGTTTGCCAAACTGGACCTGGTGACCCGCGAAGAATTCGACGTGCAGCGCGAAGTGTTGAGCCGCACGCGGGCCAGGCTGGAGGCGCTCGAAGCGCGTGTCGCCGAACTGGAAGGCCGCGGCCAGAAGTCCCCGCCCGACCCGGCTCCGCGATAAACGCAGCCGATGTCGCTCGCCGTTCTCCGCTCGCGGGCGCTGGCGGGTCTCGCAGCCCCGGAAGTTACCGTCGAAGTCCATCTTGCCGCAGGCCTGCCCTCCTTCACCCTGGTAGGCCTGCCCGACACCGAGGTCAAGGAAGCCCGCGACCGCGTGCGCGCCGCGATCCAGAACTGCGGCTTCGAGTTTCCGCAGCGGCGCATCACGGCCAACCTCGCCCCGGCCGACCTGCCCAAGGAATCGGGCCGCTTCGACCTGCCGATCGCGCTGGGCATCCTGATCGCCTCGGGACAGATCAAGGCGCCCGAGCTGGACGCCCATGAATTCGCCGGCGAACTCGCGCTCTCCGGCGACTTGCGCGAGGTGCGCGGCACTCTGGCCATGTGCGCCGCGATCCGCAGTGAGGCCGGACCACAACATAAGCCAGCGCGCGCCTTCGTGCTGCCGCTGGAAAGCGCGGCGGAAGCTGCGCTGATCGAAGGCATGAACATCCTGCCCGCGCAGAACCTGCTGCAGGTCTGCGCCCACCTCGCCGGCCGCGAACCGCTGACATCATTCGCCGTGCCGCCGGCGCCGACTTTTACCCACTATCCCGACCTGGCCGAGGTCAAAGGACAGGCGCAGGCCAAGCGCGCGCTCGAAGTGGCGGCCGCAGGTGGGCATTCACTCCTGATGAGCGGCCCACCCGGCGCCGGCAAGTCGATGCTGGCGCAGCGCCTGCCGGGCCTGCTGCCACCGATGACCCATGCCGAGGCACTGGAGTCGGCCGCGGTGCATTCGCTGGCCGGCAGTTTCAAGCTGGCGCAATGGAAGCAACGGCCGTTTCGCGCGCCGCATCATTCGGCTTCCAGTGCCGCGCTGGTGGGCGGCGGCGGCACGCCGCGGCCGGGCGAAATTTCGCTGGCGCACAATGGCGCGCTGTTCCTCGACGAACTGCCCGAGTTCCAGCGCGGCGTGCTCGAAGCCCTGCGCGAGCCGCTCGAAACCGGGCATATCCATATCGCCCGCGCCGCGCGCCGCGCCGAATTCCCGGCGCGTTTCCAGTTCGTGGCGGCGATGAATCCCTGTCCCTGCGGCTGGCTTGGCGCTGTTAGCGGCAAGTGCCGCTGCACCCCGGACCAGGTCGCGCGCTACCGCGGCAAACTCTCGGGGCCGCTGCTCGACCGCATCGACCTGATGCTCGACGTGCCGGCCGTCGTCGAGGCCGATCTTGCCGCGCGCAGCGACGGCGAAGCGTCCGATACGGTGCGCGCCAGGGTCACTGCGGCGCGGACGCGGCAGCAGGCGCGCCAGGGCAAGGCCAACGCGCTGCTGTCGCCCGCCGAAGTGGATGTGCATTGCCTGCCCGACGGCGCCGGCGCGGCGCTGCTCAAGCGTGCAATGCAGCAACTCGGACTGACCGCGCGGGCTTATCATCGCATCCTCAAGGTGGCGCGCACGATTGCCGATCTGGCCGATCTGCCCGACGGCGCACCGCTGTCCGCAGCACACATCGCCGAGGCCGTGCATTACCGGCGCGGCCTCGCCAACTGAGGAGTCGTTCTTGGCCGACAAGCCGCCCGCCGCCGATCTCACCACCGCCCAACTGCAGGGGATCCTGAGCATTGCCGACGATGCCGTGGTCTGCTTCGACAGCGAGCAGCGCATCATCCTGTTCAACCACGGCGCCGAGGTGATTTTCGGCTGGTCGCGCGACGAGGCCCTGGGACAGGCCATAGACCTGCTGCTGCCGCCAAGCGTCCGCCCGGGACACGGCAAGCTGGTCCAGGAGTTTCGCCGCTCGTCCGACATCGCCCGCAAAATGGGCGAGCGCCGCACGATCAGCGGCATGCGCCGCGACGGCGGAGAGTTTCCGGCCGAGGCATCGATCTCGAAACTGGAGACCGAGGGCACGGTGATCTTCACCATAATCCTGCGCGACATCACTGCGCGCGTCGCGCATCAGCGCGAGCTGGAAGCGGCCAAGGAAAGGGCCGAGGCGGCGATGCAGGCCAAGAGCATGTTCCTCGCCAACATGAGCCACGAAATCAGGACGCCGCTGAATGCCGTGATCGGCATGACCAGCCTGCTGCTCAACACCCGCATCGACGACGAACAGCGCGATTACGCCGAGACCGTGCGCGCCAGCAGCGAAGCTTTGCTGACCATCATCAACGACATCCTCGACTACTCGAAAATCGAGGTCGGCAAGCTGGAAATCGAGCACTATCCCTTCGACCTGCGCCGCTGCCTGGAAGAGGCGATGGACCTGATCAGCGCCGAAGCCGGCGAGAAGAACATCAACCTCGCCTACTTCATCGACGACAGCGTGCCCGCCTCGCTGGTCGGCGACGTCACGCGCCTGCGCCAGATCCTGGTCAACCTGCTGTCCAACGCGATCAAGTTCACCCACCGCGGCGAAGTCGTGATCACCGTCTCCGCCGTCGCGCTGGACGACCAGCGCCACGAGATCAGCTTCGCCGTGCGCGACACCGGCATCGGCATCGCCGAAGACAAGCAGGCCACGCTGTTCCAGTCCTTCACCCAGGTCGACGCCTCGACCACGCGCAAGTACGGCG
>CAZYTN010000126.1:0-1873 GCA_964650115.1 uncultured Sulfuritalea sp. | reverse complement strand
ACGCTGTTCCAGTCCTTCACCCAGGTCGACGCCTCGACCACGCGCAAGTACGGCGGCACCGGACTCGGCCTGGCAATCAGCCGCCGCCTGACCGAGATGATGGGCGGCCGCATGTGGGTGGACAGCCATGCGGGCAGCGGTTCGACTTTCCACTTCACCGTGGTGGCGGAAGCCGCCGGCTCGCAGCTGGCCAGCAACTACCTGCAGGAGTTCTCGTCCGCGCTGGCCGGCAGACGTGCGCTGATCGTCGACGACAACAGCACCAACCGCCGCATCCTGGTCAAGCAGACGCTGACCTGGGGCATGCTGCCGTCGGCGGCGGCGTCGGGCATCGAGGCGCTGGATTTCATCCGCCACGGTCACGCCTTCGACGTCGGCATCCTCGACATGAGCATGCCGGAGATGGACGGCCTGGCGCTGGCGCTGGAAATCCGCAAGCATCGCGACGCGCAGGCCCTGCCCCTGGTGATGCTGACTTCGGTGGCCAATCAACGGATCAAGGACGACAAGATGGGCCGCGCCGGATTTGCCGCCTACCTCAACAAGCCGATCAAGCCGGCCGCACTGCTCGACGTGCTACTCCATGCCATGCGCATAGCGCCGCTCAGCTCCGAACCGCGGCTGCCGGCACAGGCCCCGGCGAAGCTCGCGGAAACCCTGTCGCTCACCATCCTGGTAGCCGAAGACAATACGGTGAATCAGAAGGTCGTACAGCAACTGCTGGCCCATCTCGGCTACCGGGCCGACGTCGTCGCCAGCGGCGTCGAAGTGCTCGACGCGCTGGAGCGGCAGAACTACGACGTGATCCTGATGGACGTGCAGATGCCGGACATGGACGGCCTCGAGGCCACGCGCCGGCTCAAGGCGCGCTTCGGCGCGACCGCGCCGAGGGTCATCGCCATGACTGCCGGTGCCATGCTCGGCGACCGCGAAAAATGCCTGGCCGCCGGCATGGACGCCTATGTCTCGAAGCCGGTGGAACTTGACCAGGTCCGCGCCGTGCTGATCGCGGTCACCCAGGGAACGGGAACGCAGTCGCCTGCGGGCGGCGCGGACGCGGACGACGAAATTCCGGTGATCGACCGGCGCCGGATTGCGCAGCTGCGGGAACTGCAGGATGACCAGCAGCCCACGCTGGTCGCCGACATCGCCGAATTGTTCCTCGCCGACTCGCCCCGACACCTGGAAACACTGGCCGAAGCGATTCGCAGCGGGGATCCCGCAGGCCTTGAGAGCGCCGCCCACCGCTACCTATCCGGCATCGAGAACCTCGGTTTGCGGCGCATGCGCACGCACTGCATGGAACTCGAAAGGCTGGGCCGGGCCGGCACTGTCGCCGCAGCGGAACGTGTACTCGAACAGCTCGGGCTCGAATTCACGCAGGCGCGGGAACCGCTTGCGGCGATCGCCGCAAAGCCGCACTAGCATCTCGCGCCGAGCCGGCGCCCAGGAGCATCCTCAATGAAATACCGCATCATCCCCGTCACCCCGTTCGAACAGAACTGCACGCTGCTCTGGTGCCCAGAAACCATGAAAGGCGCCTTCGTCGATCCGGGCGGCGACATCGAGCGCCTGACCGATGCCGCGGCGCGGCTCGGCGTCAGCGTGGAAAAGATCCTGCTCACCCACGGCCACATCGACCATGCCGGCGGCGCCGGCGAACTCGCGCAGCGCCTGGGCGTGCCGATCGAAGGCCCGCAGCGCGAGGAAAGTTTCTGGATCGACCAACTGGTCGCGCAAAGCCGCAGTTTCGGCTTTCCGCCGGCGCAAGCCTTCACGCCGGACCGCTGGCTCGAGGATGGCGACACCGTCACGGTCGGCAAGGAAACCCTGCAGGTGCTCCACACCCCCGGCCACACGCCGGGGCATGTGG
>CAZYTN010000125.1:2405-6768 GCA_964650115.1 uncultured Sulfuritalea sp. | reverse complement strand
GCCCGACGAAGGCAGGTCGAGGCCCGCCATCAGCCCCAGCAGCGTCGACTTGCCCGAGCCGGAGGCGCCGACGATGGCTACCGCCTCGCCCGCCGTCACGGCGAAGGAAATCTCGTGCAGAATCGTGAGCGTGCCGTCACCGCTGGGCACGACCTTGCCCAAAGCCGCCACATCGATCACCGCCTCCGTCATCAGACTCTTCTCAACCATGTTCAAGAAACTTGCCTTCTGTTTTCTGCTGCTGTTGTGCTGCAGCCTGCCGGCCACGGCGGCGGAAAAGCGCATCCTGGTCTACGGCGACAGCCTCTCCGCGGGTTTCGGCATTGCCGTCAGCCAGAGCTGGCCGGCCCTGCTCGGACAGCGGCTGCAGGCCAGCGGTTCCCCTTTCACAGTCAGCAACGCCAGCATCAGCGGCGAAACCACAGCCGGCGGGCGGGCGCGCTTTGCTGCAGCGCTGAACCAGTTCAAGCCGGCCATCGTAATCCTGGCACTGGGCGCCAACGACGGCCTGCGCGGCCTGCCGGTCGGCGCCATGGAGGACAACCTGGCCTTCATGGTGAAGCTGGCCAAAAAACAAAGAGCGCGGGTGCTGCTGGTCGGCATGCACCTGCCGCCCAATTACGGGCCGAAGTACACCGACGAGTTCGATGCCGCCTTCCGCGACCTCGCCCGACGCGAAAAAGTCGCGTTGCTGCCCTTCCTGCTGGAACCCGTCGCGCTCGACCGCAACGCCTTCCAGGCCGACGGCCTGCATCCGACCGCCGCGGCTCAACCGAAGCTGCTCGATCACGTCTGGAGCGCCCTGCAAGCGCTGCTCGGCTGATGCACTGTGCCTGAAATTCATGTCTGAAAAACTGCCCAAGGGAGTGGCGACGGTAGCACACCTCGCCGAATTCGACGCCATCATCGACGCGCGCGCTCCGGGCGAGTTTGCCGAAGACCACCTTCCCCGCGCCGTCAGCATGCCGGTGCTGAACGACGACGAGCGTGCCCGCGTCGGCACGCTGTACAAGCAGGTCTCGGTGTTCGAGGCGAAAAAACTCGGCGCGGCGCTGGTCTCGCGAAACATTGCGCGCCACATCGAAGAGCATCTGCTCGACAAGCCAAAGAACTGGCGGCCACTGGTGTATTGCTGGCGCGGCGGCCAGCGCAGCGGCGCCTTCACCCACATCCTGCGCGAAATCGGCTGGGATGCGCATCGCCTCCAGGGCGGCTACAAGAACTGGCGCCGGCATGTCATCGAGCAACTCGCGCTGCTGCCGCCGCAAGTGAAGTTCCGCGTGGTCAGCGGCGCCACTGGCAGCGGCAAGAGCCGCCTGCTGGAGGCCCTGGCGAATCGCGGCGCGCAAGTCCTGCATCTCGAAGAACTGGCCGCGCACAAGGGCTCGGTGCTGGGCAACCTGCCGGGCCAGCCGCAACCTGCGCAGAAAGGCTTCGAGTCGCAACTGCTGGCGGCATTGTCGGCGCTGGACCTGACGCAGCCGGTGTTTGTCGAGGCCGAAAGCCGCAAGATCGGCCGCCTGCAAGTACCCGACGCGCTGCTGGAGGCCATCCGCGGCGCCCCCGGCCTGCGCATCGAGGCGCCGCTGCCCGCCCGCGTAGAGTTTCTGCTGCACGATTACGACTACGCCGTGGCCGATCCGGACTGGTTGATCGAGCGACTCGGCCACCTCAAGGGCCTGCAGAGCAACGAGACCCTGGAGCGGTGGCGCGCACTGATCGCGGCGCGGGATTTTTCGGCCCTGGTGGCGGAGTTGCTGACGCGGCACTACGATCCGCTCTATCAGCGTTCGCAGGCGCACAACTACGATTCCTTTGGTGATGCCACCCGCCTCACGGCGGAGCGGCTCGACCCTGCCGCGCTGGACCGGCTCGCAGCTGATATTCTTGCTACGTCTGCCTGAAGCGGTAAGCGTGACCGCCGCTTCCGGGGACCCGAACAACACCTGCAGTCCACCACGAACAGGCCTTGCTATACCGGCAGCAAGAACTCCGTACGCTTCGTCGCACATAAACGCTGCACCACCGCCGGTCGCGGAGTCACCAATTCTCCCTGCTCGAACGCGACCACCGTCAAACGCCCCCGCACCACATCCAGCAATTCGCCCGGGCGCAACAGAAACGCCGGGTTGGACGGTTTGCCGAAGCGCTCGTTGCCGGCCATGAAAGTTTCGTAGATAAGGACGCCATCCGCTTCCAGCGCGTCCAGCAGATGCGGAAACAGCGGCCGGAACAGGTAATTGGTAACGACGATGCCGTCGAAGCTGCGCCCGCGATACGGCCAGGAATCTCCCTCGAGGTCAGCCACACGGATGCTTATTCCCGATGCTTTGGCCGAAATTCCGGCCAAAGCATCGGCGTCGCGGTCGACCGCCTCGACCCTGTATCCGGCGGCATGCAGGAGCAGGGAATGCCGGCCCCGACCGCAGGCAAGGTCAAGGACATCCCCGCCCGACTTGATGTGCGGCAGGAAGCGTTCCACCCAAAGTGATGATTTTTCGCTCGTATTGGTCGGCATGTCGGGTATCATTTTGAACCTAAACCACTGCGCGAGCCACTCTCCTGGACCCGAGCAAATGACGGCAAGACCGAGTACCCCGCCGGACACCTCACAGGACGATAGCAATGTCCTGCGCGAACGGCTGGATACGACCACCAAAGCCTACAGCCGCTTTGTGCCGCGCCAGTTCCTCAACCTGCTGGGGATCGAGGATATCCGCAAGGTTGAACTCGGCCAGCAGGTCGAACGCAAGATGACGGTGCTGTTCGCCGACATCCGCAGCTTCACCTCGCTGTCGGAGACCATGAGCCCGCAGGAGAACTTCAACTTCCTGAACTCCTACCTGATCCAGATGGAACCGGTGATTGCCGCCCATGGCGGCTTCATCGACAAGTACATCGGCGACGCCATCATGGCCCTGTTTCCCGACTCGCCGGATCAGGCCTTGCATTGCAGCCAGGCGATGCTGCAACGCCTCGAAGAATACAACGACGGCCGCCAGCGCGCCGGCTACCGTCCGATCAGGATCGGCATCGGCATCAATACCGGGATAGTCATCCTCGGCACCGTTGGCGGTGCCCAGCGCATGGATGGCACCGTAATCGGCGATGCGGTCAACCTCGCGGCGCGCATGGAACGCATGACCAAGGAATACCGGGCGTCGGTGCTGATCAGCGAATACACGCTGTACTGCCTCGACCGGCCGCAACTCTGGTCGATCCGCTTTCTCGATCGCACCCGTGTTCGCGGCAAGCAGGGCACGCAATCGGTGTATGAAGTGTTCAATTGCGAACCCCCGCCGTTGCGGGAGGCCAAACAGATTCACCAGAAGCACTTCGATCGGGCCCTCGCCTACTATCACATCGACGACACCCTCGGCGCCCGCGAGCAACTCCTGACCTACGTCGCCATGGTGCCCGACGACACCGCCGCCCATGTCTATCTCGAACGCTGCGAGACCTCCAACGACGCCCTCGACAATTTGCGGGCCGAACTGCCTTACGTCTGGCGCGATGAATACGCCATCGGTCCGGCAATCATCGACGCCGCGCACAAAAGTCTGCTGGCCGACATGAATACGCTGGCCAGCGCGATTAACGACGGCGCCCTGAGCCAGGCTCCCTCGCTGCTGACACACATTCAGTCCTCCGCGTCGCGCGACTTCATGAACGAGCGGCAACTGATGGAGGAAGAAAACTATCCCTTCGTCGAGTTGCACACGCGCCAGCACGAGCGCTTTTTTGAATTTCTTGCGGAGTTGCAGCGCGAAATCGAACTCGGCGAGAAGGATCGGGTCTATCTGGCCTTTCGCGTCAAGCGCCTGCTGACCGGCTGGCTGGTCAACCACATCCTCAGCGCCGATCGTCACTACGGGCACTACCGGAATACCCGGCGCGGAAAACAGACCTGAATCAGCGTGAAATAACTCGTTCGGAGCGCCTGGTGACAATCGAGCGAAGCGAACTGATCATCCGGAGTGGCCTTGCCCGCGTCGTTTGCGGGCTTAGCCCACTCCGCAGGGGCATCATCAGAAGCCTCCCCGTGAGGGGGCGAGGCGGGGTTTCGCAGCGCACGCGGTGCGCCGCCGCAGCCGGCTTGCCGTGCAAAGCCAGGCGTGGGCCGCGCAGCGGATGGGAGGGGCGGGCCTTTAATTCGCCTTTCGTGTGTTTCATCATCCGCGCGTGACGCTCACTGTCATGAGCGTTAAGTTATTTCCTCGGTTTCGCGACCGGGGAAGGTGTTATGCTGCATCGCACCAATCCACTCGCCACACGCCCCACCGCCACTGCGGAACACCGCCATGAATAACGAACGACACTACCTGCACACACTCTTCGAGCCGGAATCCATCGCCATCATCGG
>CAZYTN010000125.1:0-2305 GCA_964650115.1 uncultured Sulfuritalea sp. | reverse complement strand
CGCTGCAAGCCGGTGCTGCTGATCAAGGTCGGCAAGCATCCGGCCGGTGAAAAGGCAGCCCGCTCGCATACCGGCGCCCTGGTCGGCGCCGACGACGTATTCGACGCCGCTTTGCGCCGGGCCGGCGTGGTGCGCCTGGCCAACGTCGGTCAGATGTACGCCGCCGCCTCCGCCCTGTTCTCGCACTTCCGCCCGCGCGGCAAGCGCCTCGCGATCGTCACCAACGGCGGCGGTCCCGGCGTCATGGCCGCCGATCACGCCGCCGACATCGGCATCCCGCTGGCCCAGCTCGACCCGGCCACCCTCACCCGGCTGAACGAGTTGCTGCCAGCCACCTGGTCGAAGTCCAACCCCATCGACATCCTCGGCGACGCCGACCCGACGCGCTATGGTGCGGCGCTGCAAGCCTGTCTCGACGACGACAATGTTGACGGCGTGCTGGCCATCCTGACGCCGCAGGCCATGACCGATCCGACCCAGGCGGCACGCACGGTCATCGAGATCGCCCGCCAGAGCGACAAGCCCCTGGTCACCTGCTGGATGGGCGAGGAACAGGTGGGCGAGGCGCGCAAACTGTTCCAGGGCGCGGCCATTCCCACCTTCCGCACGCCGGAACCGGCGGTCGATCTGTTCTCGCATGTCTCCAACTATTACCGCAATCGGCAGTTGCTGATGCAAACCCCCGCCTCGATTTCCGAACAGGCGCCGCCGCGCCTGGAGTCGGCGCGTCTGGTGATCGAAACCGCGCTGATGGAAGGGCGCAAGATACTCAGCGAAATGGAATCGAAGGCAATTCTGTCTGCCTTCAGGATTCCCATCGCGCAAACCATGGTGGCTCGTTCCGCTTCGGAAGCCATGGTGCTGGCCGAAGAACTCGGCCTGCCGGTGGTGATGAAAATCGATTCGCCGCAGATAGCGCACAAAAGCGATTGCGGCGGCGTGCGGCTGAACCTGAACAGCCTCGCCGCAGTGCGCGATGCCTGGCTGGAAATCATGGACGAAGTGAAGAAGAACCGCCCGGACGCGCAGATCAATGGCATTGCCATCGAGCCGATGATCCAGAAGGCCAACGGCCGCGAACTCGTGGTGGGCATGATGCGCGACAAGATCTTCGGCCCCACCATCGTCTTCGGTCCCGGCGGCACCAGTGTCGAGGCCTACAACAGCGACCGCGCCGTGGCCCTGCCACCGCTCAATTCCTTCCTCGTCGCCGACATGCTGGCCTCGACGCGGACGACCGCAAGGCTTGGGCAGTTCCGCAACATGCCGCCGGTCAACATGGACGCCATCGAAGCCATACTGCTGAGCGTTTCCGCCATGGTCTGCGAGTTGCCGTGGATCAGCGGCATGGACATCAATCCGCTGATCGTGGATGAGCACGGCGCGGTCGCGGTGGATGCGCGCATCACCATCGAGAACATGCCGATAACCGCGGGTCGCTACGACCACATGGCGATCCATCCCTATCCGTCGCACCTGGCGACCAGCTACCAGGCCAAGGATGGTTCCCAGGTCACGATCCGTCCGATCCGGCCCGAAGATGTCCGCCTGGAACAGGCATTCGTCAAAGCCTTGTCGCCGGAATCACGCTACCTGCGCTTCATGAACACCATTCGCGAAGTCTCGCCGGCACAACTGGTCAGGCTCACCCAGATCGACTACGACCGCGAAATGGCCTATGTCGCCACGATCGACGTCGAGGGCGTGGAGAAGGAAATCGGCGTGGTGCGCTACGCCACCAGCCCGGACGGCGAGTCCTGCGAGTTCGCCATCGTCGTTGCTGACGACTGGCAGGGCACGGGCCTGTCCCGGCGGCTGATGGGCACCCTGATCGACACCGCACGCGGTGCCGGTCTCAGGTACATGCATGGCGATTTCCTCGCCGAAAACACCCGCATGCTGGCCTTTGTCACCAGCCTCGGCTTCGTCCTGGCGACGCATCCGGAGGATCCGGGGCTCAAGCGTGGCGTCCTGGTGTTGAATTAGGATTCGAAATGAATCGCTGCCCGTGGTGCGGCACCGACCCCCTCTATGTCGCCTATCACGACACCGAGTGGGGCGTGCCCTGCCACGACGAGCGTACGCTGTTCGAGTTTCTGGTCCTCGAAGGAGCGCAGGCCGGCCTGTCATGGATCACCATCCTCAGGAAACGCGAAAACTATCGCCGCGCCTTCGCTGATTTTGATCCGGCGAAGATCGCCCGCTATGGCGACAAGGATGTTGCCCGTCTGCTGGGTGATGCCGGCATCGTCAGAAACCGGCTGAAGATTGCCGCCAGCATCGGCAACGCCCGCGCCACGCTGGA
>CAZYTN010000124.1:0-6914 GCA_964650115.1 uncultured Sulfuritalea sp. | reverse complement strand
GGCAGCCGCGTCAATGTCGGCGCCGGCACCATCACCTGCAATTACGACGGCGCCAACAAGTTCCGCACCGTGATCGAGGACGATGTTTTCATCGGCTCCGACACGCAGCTGGTGGCGCCGGTCACCGTCGGTCGCGGCGCCACGCTGGGCGCCGGCACCACGCTGACCCGCGACGCTCCGCCCGACCAGTTGACGGTTTCGCGCGCCAGGCAGATGTCGATTCCCGGCTGGAAGCGCCCGCTCAAGAACGCAAACCCGAAAAAGGACTGAGCCATGTGCGGCATCGTTGCAGCCGTTGCCGCGCGCAACATCGTCCCGGTGCTGATCGAAGGCCTGATGAAGCTGGAGTACCGGGGCTACGACTCGGCCGGCCTGGCGCTGCTCAATCCGACCCTGACGCGCCTGCGCAGCGTCGGCCGCGTTGCCGAACTGGCGGCGCAGGCGGCAGGCCAGGTGGCACACCACGGCATCGCCCATACCCGCTGGGCCACCCACGGCGTGCCCTCGGAGCGCAACGCGCATCCGCATGTCTCGGCCGGGTTGGCGGTGGTGCATAACGGCATCATCGAAAACTACGCCGAGCTGAAACAGGAACTGATGGCCGATGGCTATGTGTTCAGCTCGGATACCGACACCGAGGTCATCGCCCACCTGATCCAGCACACGCTGAAGTCGACGCCAGAGCTGTTCGCGGCGGTGCGCCTCGCCACCGCGCGTCTGATCGGCGCCTATGCCATTGCCGTGGTGCAGGAATGGAATGACGGCATCGTCGTCGCCCGCCACGGCGCCCCGCTGCTGCTGGGCCTGGGCGAGGATGGCAATTTCGCGGCATCGGACGCCTCGGCCCTGCTGCAGGTGACGCGGCGCATGGTCTACCTCGAAGACGGCGATGTCGCCGAACTTCGCCGCGATGCGATTCGAATAGTCGGCGCCGGCGGCACGGCGGCAAACGTGCCCGCCGACCGTCCGGTGCATGAAAGCACGCTCTCGGCCGACGATGTCGAACTGGGCGACTACACGCACTACATGCAGAAGGAAATCTTCGAGCAGCCGCAGGCGCTGGCGGCCACGCTGGAAATGATCGGCGGCGCGCAAACGCTCACCCCCAACCTGTTCGGCGTCGCCGCGCCGGAGATGCTCGCCGGCGTGCGCTCGGTGCTGATCCTGGCCTGCGGCACCAGCTATCACTCCGGCCTCGTCGCGCGCTACTGGATCGAGCAGCTGGCGGGCATTCCCTGCAGCGTGGAAATCGCCAGCGAGTATCGCTATCGCGTCTCGGTGCCGAACCCGGAACAACTCGTTGTGGCGATTTCCCAGTCCGGCGAAACCGCCGACACGCTGGCCTCGGTCAAGCATGCGCGGACGCTCGGCATGGGCCGCACGCTGGCGATCTGCAATGTCGCCGAATCGGCCATCGTGCGCGAATGCGCGCTGCGCTTCCTGACCCGCGCCGGGCCCGAGATCGGAGTGGCCTCGACCAAGGCCTTCACCACCCAGTTGGCGGCCCTGTTCCTGCTGGCAGTGACCTTGGCCAGGCAGGTCGGGCGACTGACGCCCGAACAGGAGGCCGGACATTTGAAGGCGCTGCGCCACCTGCCCGTCGCGGTGCAGAAGGTGCTGGCCCTCGAACCCGAGATCAAGGCCTGGGCCGCGCGTTTCGCCGACAAGCATCACGCCCTTTTCCTCGGCCGCGGCCATCACTATCCGATCGCGCTGGAAGGCGCGCTGAAGCTCAAGGAAATTTCCTACATCCATGCCGAAGGCTATCCCGCCGGCGAGCTCAAGCACGGCCCGCTGGCATTGGTAGACCAGGACATGCCGGTGATCAGCATCGCTCCCAACGACGCCCTGCTGGAAAAACTCAAGTCCAACCTCAAGGAAGTCGCCGCGCGCGGCGGCGAACTCTACGTCTTCGCCGACGCGGATTCCGCGGTCGATGAAGAGCCCGGCGTGCATGTGCTGCGCCTGCCCGAGCACTACGGCCTGCTGTCGCCGGTGCTGCACGTGGTGCCGCTGCAACTGTTGTCGTACCATGTCGCCTTGGTCAAGGGGACCGACGTGGACAAACCGCGCAACCTTGCAAAGAGCGTTACGGTGGAGTGAGGCCCGACACGGGCTGCGTCCTGTGGATCTCCATGCGCAACGGAATCAACCTGTCGCTTGCACAACTTGACGCACTCAACTCGAGAACAACGAATACTGCCAAGTGAACATCTTCGCCCGTTTCAAGGGCCTGTCCTCGAAAATCTATATTGCGTTCCTGGTGGCCGCCGGCGTTCCCGTCATGGTGGCCGGCCTGGTGGGCATCTATCTGTCGCTGGCCACCCTGCGCCAGGAGACCCTGCATCACCTGGAGCAGCAAGTTCAGGCGCGCGCCGCCGGCATGGGACATTTCTTCGATCAACTGGCAAGCGAGCTTCTCTACCTGGCAAGTTCCTCGCTGCTGTACGACCTCGCCAACAGCACGAAAGCGGCTGACGGAAAACTGCCGGCCGTGGCTCGGCAGCGCCTGGAACGGGACTACGCTGCCTTCGCCCGCGCCTATCCCTACATCTATCAGGTGCGCTTTCTCGACGCCAAGGGGCAGGAAGTGGTGCGCATCGACCGCCGCGACGGGCATCTGGTGACCGTGGCGGAAGGGGAGCTGCAGGACAAGTCGGACCGCTACTATGTCCATGAAGGACTCGCCCATGAAGCGGGCCAGGTCTATGTCTCTCCGCTCGACCTGAATGTCGAGCGCGGCCAGGCCGAGAAACCGGAGCGTCCGGTGATCCGCTTCGCCACGCCGATCGTCGACCGCAAGGGGGAAAAGCGCGGCCTGCTGATCGTGAATCTTCATGCCGCCTACATCCTCGGCCAGATACAGGAAATGGCCGGCGGACGCGGCGGCGTCGCCTACCTGTTCGACCGTTCCGGCTTTTACCTCTCACGCTCGGCCGACGCGACGGGCAGCGAAGCCTTCAGCATGCAGTCGGTCGAGGCGCTTGCCGATTTCTTGCCGCGACCCGCATTGGCGCGCATCGTCGGGGGCAGGAAAGGCACCGAGATGGAGGGCGACTGGATCGTCGCCTATGCGCCCATCGCGATTGGCCAAACGCTTGCCGATCGCAGCGACAGCTCGATGGAATGGACGGTGGCACTGGCCTTCCCGCGCAGTCAGTTGTTTCACGCGGTGTTCAATCTGTATTTGCTTTACGGCGTGCTGAGCCTGAGCCTGCTGATCGCCGCCGCTTTGGGCTATGTCCTGTCGCGCCACCTGCTGCGGCCGATGATGCTGTTGAGTTCGGAGACCGAAGAAATTGCCCGGGGCAACTTTTCGCATCGCGTCGAAATTCGCGGCGACGACGAGATTGCGGACCTGGGCGCGCGCTTCAATACCATGGCGGCGCAACTGGAGCAGTCCTACAAGGCGCTGGAGGAGCGCAAGGGAGAGCTGGAGGCCGAGGTACAGGCCCGCACCATCGACCTGGAACGCGAACGCAGCCAGTTGGCGGCTGTGATCTCGAATACGGCGGACGGCATCCTCTCCGCCAATACCGAGGGTGTGATCGTGCTGGCCAACAATGCGGCGCGGCGCTACCTGATCGGCGATATCGGCATCCTCGTTGGCCGCTCGATAGGCGAATTCTGGCCCGGCTGGAGCGAATACGCCGGGCAGTCGCCGGCGACGCGGCCGGCCGGAAATTTCGACCTCGCCATACAGGGGCGCACCTTGTCGCTGGGCATCGCACCGGTGATGAGCGGAACGAAGCCGGATGGCTTCATTCTCGTCGTGCGCGATGTCACCGAGGAAAGGCGCTTGCAGGACGATCGCCGGGAACTCGACCGCCAGATGTTCCAGATGGAAAAAATGGCGACCCTGGGCGAGATCGCCATGGGCCTGGCCCATGAAATAGGCAATCCCCTCGCCGGCATGAAGGCCGTGGTGCAACTCCTGCTCGAAGACAAGCTGGACGAGGCGCAACGCGAATACCTGCTGCGGGTCCAGGGCGAGATCGATCGTCTCGCGGACTTCCTGCGGACCTTCCATGGCTTCTCCGCGCCGCAGGAAATGAACCCGATGCCCTGTCGCCTGGAGCAGATCCTCGAAGACGTGGTCCTCTGGACCCGCAAGGAAGCGCGTTCGCGCAAGGTCGACGTTGCCTACGCGCCATGCTGCGACCGGGTACCGGAGCTGTGGGCCGATCCGGCGCAACTCAAGCAGGTCTTGCTCAATCTGGTCATCAATGCGATCCACGCCATGCCCGAAGGCGGCCGCATCGAAATCGGCATGTGCGCCGGCAGGAATTCGGCGGCGGGCGAAAAAGGTGTGCCGCGCATGAGCTTTTGCGTGCGCGACACGGGCGTCGGCATTCCGCCCGAGGTGCAGGCGCGCATTTTCGACCCATTCTTCACCACGCGCACCGACGGCTCGGGCATCGGCCTGGCGGTGGTGAAGAAGATTACCCTTCAGCATGGCGCCGATATTCGTGTCGACAGCGAACCCGGGCATGGAAGCTGCTTCGAGCTGGACTGGCCGATCGCACCCTCGGCGCAAGACTCGACTTTGAGCAGGTCGACCGCGGTGCTGTGCCGGAGGGACAAGAATGGCTGAACGAATACTCGTCATCGAAGACGACACCACCATCCGCGTCACGCTGCGCGATGTGCTGCAGAAGCAGGGCTACCAGGTCGACCTGGCCGAGGACGGCACGGGGGGCCTGGAACTTGCCCGCAAGCGTTCCTACGGCCTGACCATGCTCGATCTGCGTCTGCCCGACATGCACGGGCTGGAGGTGCTGAAGGCCATGCGCGAATCCGATCCCGATGCGCTGGTGGTGGTCATGACGGCCTTCCCCGAAGTGCGCACCGCCGTCGATTGCGTCAAGGCCGGCGCCTACGATTACCTCAACAAGCCCTTCGAACTCGATGACCTCAAGGAGATCGTGCGCCGTGCGCTGGAGACGCGCGGCTTGCGCCTCGAAGTCGAGCGCCTGCGCATCCGCACCTCGTCGCCGGGGCCGCTCGCCGGCATGATCGGCAGCAGTCCGGCCTTCAACGCGCTGGTAGAGATCACGCGCCGCATTGCCGCCGCTTCGCGCGTGCCGGTGCTGATCCGCGGCGAATCCGGCACCGGCAAGGAGCGCGTGGCCCAGGCGATTCACAACCTGTCGCCGCGCGTCGCCGGGCCCTGGGTGACGCTCAACTGCTCGGCGCTGGCCGAGGGCTTGCTCGAATCCGAGATGTTCGGCCACGAGAAGGGCGCCTTCACTTCCGCCGTCGCCGCCAAGCACGGCCTGCTCGAACTCGCCGACGGCGGCACCCTGTTCCTCGACGAGATCGGCGACCTGTCGCTGGCCCTGCAACCCAAGTTGCTGCGCGCGCTGGAAACTCAGACCTTTCGCCGGGTCGGCGGGCAGAAGGAATTGCAGGTCGATGTGCGTTTCGTCGCCGCCACCAATCGTGATCTCGCGGCGATGGTCAAGGCCGGTACTTTCCGCGAGGACCTCTACTACCGGCTCAATGTCGGCAGCATCGAAATGCCGCCGCTGCGGGCGCGAGTCGGCGACATCCAGGCCCTGGCGCGGCGCTTCCTCGACGAGGCGGCGAAGGTCATGGGCATGCCCAGCGCGGAACTGGATCGGCCATCCTGCGAGCTCATCGAGCAGTACGCCTGGCCCGGCAACATCCGCGAACTGCGCAACGTCATGGAGCGCGCCCTGATCCTGTCCGGCGGCGAGACGATCCAGCCGGTGCACCTGCCCAAGGAAATCGGTGCGGCGGGGAAAGGCGCTCTGCTTGCCGCCGATGATGAAACGCTGTCGCTGGCGGATGTCGAACGGCGCCACATCCGCCGCGTGCTGACCGCGCAGCGCGGCAACAAGACCCACGCCGCCAAGGTGCTGGGCATCACCCGTCTGACCCTGCGCACCAAGATCGCCGACTACGGATGGGACGAGTTTCTGGACAAGGCGGACGCTGCGCCAGAGCGGTAGTTTATTGCTCAAGCTGGTTGATTTCTGACCGGTCGGCGTCACCGAACCTTTCCGACTCCTGCGCTAAACCCGCGCGGCAAGGCGCTTTTCCATGCGCTAAGCCGGTGGCACGCTTGCTGCAATCCCTGTGCAAACCCTGTTCGAGGAGCCGCACTTGGCCACCGCATCCGCAGCACCCTCCGCATCTTCCGCACTCAAGGGCACCTACAAGGGCGTGCTGAAGATTTCGCTCCTGCTCGCGGCGACCTACCTGCTCGCCCAGGGCCTGAGTTCCTGGCTGCCCGCCGCCGACTACCGCTCGCTGTTCGGCTTCTCCAATCGCATTGCCGTCTGGGTTATCGCCGAGCTGCACCTGATGTTCGCCGCCTTTGTGCTCGGTGTGCCGATCTTCGCCGTCATCACCGAAATCGTCGGCGTGACGACGAAGGAGAAACGTTACGACGACCTGGCCAAGGAATTCACCAAGCTGCTGGCCATGGCCTACACGCTGACCGCCGTGCTGGGCTGCATCCTGCTGGTGCTGTTCGTCGTCCTCTACCCCAAGCTCACCGGCTACCTGTCGGGCCTGTTCAAGCCGACCTGGCTGCTCTACATCGTGCTGATCTTCGGCGAGGTCATCGTCGCCTACCTTTACTGGTACTCGTGGGACCTGTTGCAGGGCAGCCGCAAGAAGTGGCACCTGCTGCTGGGCGTGCTGGTGAATGTCTGGGGCACGGCGCTGCTCTTCGTCGCCGACATCTGGGTCACCTTCATGATGTCGCCGGCCGGCATCGACGACGCCGGCAATCTCACCAGCCTCTGGGCCGCGATCAACAATCACACCTGGATGCCGATCAACATCCACCGCCTGCTGGCCAATGTGGCGTTCGGCGGCTCGATCGCCGCCGCCTACGCCGCCGTGCGCTTCCTCAACGCCAAGACCGACGAGGAGCGCGCGCG
>CAZYTN010000123.1:0-6989 GCA_964650115.1 uncultured Sulfuritalea sp. | reverse complement strand
TCCCCACAAGAACCCACTTTATGACACTTTTTGATGTGGGTCAAGCCGGAAAAGCGCTATTTTTCCAAACGCAACAAGGGCTTAGACGCAGGATGAGAGAATTTTTAATGAAATTTAATTCAATAAAATCAGTGTGGATAGCGCGGATACTGAATGTGCTTTATGAGAAGTGGCAGCAGGATGGGCGATCTCCCTGCCGGAGTGATCGCGGGTCAGGCGGAGGCGTGCCGATCTCCCATCTTTTCGCCGAGACGAATGGGCCGCTGCGGCGACCAGTCGGGATTGAACTTGAGCGAGTGCTGCGGGAACAGCATGACCACGGTCGAGCCGAGCAGGAAGCGGCCCATTTCGTCGCCTTGCCGGAACCGCAATTGCTGATCGTCGTAGCGCCATTCGCGCAGTCGCCCCGGCCGCGGCGGATTCACCACCCCATGCCATACCGTCGCCATGCTGCCGACGATGGTGGCACCGACCAGCACCAGCACGAATGGTCCTTGCTCGCCCTCGAAAACGCAGACCACGCGCTCGTTGCGCGCAAACAGGCCGGGCACGCCGCGCGCCGTCACCGGATTCACCGAGAACAAAGCGCCCGGCACGTGGATCATGCGCGTGAGCCGCCCCGCGCAAGGCATATGGATGCGGTGGTAATCCTTAGGGCTCAGGTACAGCGTGGCGAAGTGGCCGTTCTCGAATTGCGAAGCCAGCACGGCATCGCCGCCGACCAGCGCCGTGGTCGAATAACAATGGCCCTTGGCCTGGAAAATCTGGTCGCGATCGACGGCGCCGAACTGGCTGATCGCCCCATCCACCGGGCAGATGAAATCGGCATTGGCCGACGGTCGCGCATCGGGCTTCAAGGGCCGGGTGAAGAACTCGTTGAAGGTGGAATAACTGGCCATGTCCGGATTGGCCGCCTCGGCCATGTTGACTCCATAGCGAGCGGCAAACCAGCGGATGACCGAGGTCGTCAACCTGCCGGCGCGGGCCGAGGCGAAGCGGCCGGCAAGTACGGTGAGCGCCTGTTTGGGCAACAGATACTGGGCAAGGACGGCAAGACGCTCGGACACGATGGCGACTGAAAAGACGAAGCCGCGAATTATAGCGGCGCGGTCCTGCCCGACTGGCGGCGATTCACTTCCGCCTGAGCAGCCAGGTCAGCACCGGGGGCGTGATCAACGTGGTCAGGATCACCATCATCACGATGACGGAGAACATCGCCTCGGTCATGACGCCGAGCTGCTTGCCGACCATGGCGAAGATCAGGCCCACCTCGCCGCGCGGCACCATGCCCCAGCCCACCAGCCACTTTCCGGATGGACCCGCGGCGAACCCGGCCACCAGCTTGCCGGCGATCGCAGCCACCGTGACGCCAGCGCCGACTCCCAGTACCGCCGGGTCGGCCAGTGTTTTCAATTCCACCTGCATGCCGGTCAGGACGAAAAACACCGGGACGAAGAAATAGCCGATGGGCTCGATCATGTGTTCGTGCTGGTGGCCGCCGTGCTTGAGCAGGATCGGGCGCAGGCGCTCGGCCAGCCCGGGATCGCCGGCCGGCAGCAGGGGGTTGATCTCGCGCACGATGGCCGGCCGATCGAAGTCGCGCAGGAAGACCGGCTCGAACAGCAGGCCGGCGGCAAACGCGCCGATGATCGGTGCCAGGCCGATGGCATGCGCCAGCCAGGCGAGGAAGAGCCCGGTGGCCAGCACCTGGGCGAACAGCATCGAAGGGCCGGCATCGAGTTGCGCCAACCAGCGGCTGGAATGCGGCGCAATCTTGCGGCCGATCCATATCGATCCGGCGAGGAAGATCACGGCCTCGGCGATGATGCCGCCGACCTGCGCCACGCTCACCGAGCCGGCCTGCACCAGGCTGGAGACCACGGCGAGGATCACCAGCCCCAGCACGTCGTCGATCACCGCCGCACCGAGCACGATGCGCGCGGCCGGCGTATCGAGCTTGCCCAGGTCACGGAAAACGCGGCCGGTAATGCCGACCGAGGTGGCCGATAACGTCGCACCGAGGAACAGATAGGCATGGCCGGAAAGGCCCGGTAGCAGCCATGGCCCCACCACGTACGCGCCGAGCACGAAGGGCACTACGATGCCGACGCTGCCCACCGCGAAGGCACGCTGGCCGACCTTGATCAGGTCGGCCAGCCGCGTTTCCAGTCCGATCTGCAGCAAGAGGACGACAACGCCGAGTTCGGCAATGAACAGCACGGCCGAATCGTACTTGATGGATTCAAAGAAATCGAAGCCCAGCAGCGTCAGGTTGCCCAGCAGCACACCGAGCAGCAGTTCGCCCAGCACGGCGGGAAAGCCCAGTTTTTGCGCCAGCGGGGCGAACAACCGGGCGGACATCAGGATCAGCGCCAGCCACAAGAGATTCGTGCCGACCACGCCGGAGCCCGCCGCCCAGGCCGGCGCTGCGGCCAGCAGAAAAACAAAAGCCCCCGCAAGCAGCGGGGGCCTTGCAAACCGCCGGCTAAACGAAAGACTCACCGGCCTTGGGCAGACAAAGCAGCGATGCGTTCTTCCATGCTCGGATGGCTGGCAAACAGCGACATGAAGCCGGGTCCGCCGGCGATGCCGGAACTCGCCAGGCTCTTCGGCAGCGGCTCGACCGCCATGCCGCCGAGGCGCTGCAGGGCCGCAATCATCGGCCGCGGCGTACCCATCAGGCCCGCGGCGCCGGCGTCGGCGCGGAATTCCCGCTGGCGCGAGAACCAGGCGACGATGATGCTGGCGAGAATGCCGAACAGGATGTCGCAGACCACCACGGTAATCATGTAGCCGACGCCGGGGCCGGAGGACTGGCTGTCGCCGCGGCGCAGGAAGCTGTCGACCAGGTAGCCGACGATGCGCGACAGGAAAATCACGAAGGTATTGACCACGCCCTGGATCAGCGTCAGCGTCACCATGTCGCCGTTGCCGACGTGGCTGACTTCGTGCGCCAGCACGGCTTCGACCTCCTCCTTGCTCATGCCCTGCAACAGGCCGGTGGAGACGGCGACCAGCGAATTGTTGCGCGAGGGACCCGTGGCGAAGGCATTCGGCGCACCTTCGTAGATGGCGACTTCGGGCATCGCAATGCCGGCCTTTTCAGCCTGTTTGCGCACCGTCTCGACCAGCCAGAACTCGGTCGAGGTCGAGGGGCTGTCGATGATGCGCGCGCCGGTGGACCACTTCGCCATCATCTTCGACATCATCAGCGAAATGAAGGCGCCGCCGAAGCCCATGATGCCGGCGAAGACCAGCAACGTGCCCATGTCGAGGCCGTTGGCCGTCAGATACCTGTTCACCCCCAGTACGCTGGCGGCAATGGACAGCACCAGCATCACGGCGAGGTTGGTTATCAGGAACAGTACGATGCGTTTCATTTGCGGTTCTCCAGGGGATAACTCGATGGGCAGTGGCGCGATTCCCGCGCGTGCGCTTGCATAGATGCGGCAATTCCAGGAAAGTTCAAGGGGCGGACGCCCGGAACGGCCGGCGGCTACTGGTAGCCCGGCGCGCCGACAGAAGTTATGCCTCCGGCGGAGCCGGGGGCGGTATCCCTTGCGGACGGCGCCGGCGCAACGGCGGCAGGAGCAAAATGTTGCACCTGCACCGCCGGCGCGTCGTCCTTGTGTTTTTCGTGCGGGTGCCAGCCGAGAATCGCCAGCAGCGCAAAAAAGCCGACGACATAGCCGACAGCAATGAACCAACCGTGGCGCAGCCACTGGCCGACCGACCTCGCCTCGGGAAACAGGTTGGCTACCGCGACCCCGGCCGAGGAACCAAACCACAGCATCGAGCCGCCGAAGCCTACGGCGTAGGCGAGGAAGCCCCAATCGTAGCCGCCCTGCTTCAGCGCCAGCGCGGTCAGCGGAATGTTGTCGAACACCGCGGAGATGAAACCCAGCGCCAGTGCCGAAGGCCAGGAGGCCGGCGGCAAGGACTCCACCGGCATCATCGAGGCGCAGGTGACCAGCGACAGCAGGAACACCGAGCCCTTGAAGGCGCCCGGGACCAGGCTCCATTCCGGCTTGCGCAATGGCACCGCGACCAGCAGCGCCACCCAGATCGCGGCACCGAGAAAGGGGAAGTGGTCCGCCGCAGCCGCGAATTTCAGGTTCACCGTGACATTGGTGACGATGGCGCAGACGAGGATGAAGACCACGATGCCGACGCGCGCCCAGTCGATGTGGTGCGCGGCCTGGAAATCGCGACTGATCGCCATGTGCTTGTGCTGCAACAACGCCGCCGGGATGCCGAACACCACCAGCGCGACGCCTGCCGCGACATAGGCCTCGACCACGTCGAGCGGACTGACGCCGTCCAGCCACATCATGGTCGTCGTCGTGTCACCGACCACCGAACCGGCGCCGCCGCCGTTCGAGGCGGCGACGATGGCGGCAAGGTAGCCGATATGCACCTTGCGCTTGAACACGCTGGCCGCCACCGTGGCGCCGATCAGGGCCGCGGCGATGTTGTCGAGAAAGCCCGAGAGCACGAAAATGATGACCAGCAGCATGAAGGGCCCCATCCAGCCTTCGGGCAGCAGCTTGGGCAACACCTCGGGCACCCCGCTGTCCTCGAAATGGCGTGCCAGGAGGGCGAAGCCGACCAGCAGGCCGAGCAAGTTGGCGAGCAGCACCCATTCGTGCGCCATGTGCGCACCGAAACCGGCGATGCCGGCACCGGTCTTGAAACCGGTGAACATGAGCTTGTAGGCGGTGATCGTCGCCAGACCGGTCAGCGCCACCTGCAGCACGTAGTGGTGGAACAGCGCCACGCCTAGCAGCGTCGCACCGAACAGGAGGAAATCGACGGGGATGCCGAACACCGCCGGCGACGTCACCACCGCATCCGCAGCTTGCGCCAGAGGCGATGCGATCAGCATTGCAACAGGCACCAGCAACAGCGGTCCGGCATTGCCGCGGGACGCGATGGTTCGAAGCGAAGATCTCATCTGCCACTCCAGTCGTTTTTGTCGGCGGATTGTAGCAGCAGCCTGTCGGCCCTGAGTACCCGAGTCCGCGCGGCAGCGTGAACGGTATTCCTTGGGAATGCGCTAAACTTTGACCATTCCCAGAAAACGAAAGATCGGTCATGAAAATACTGCTCCCGGTGGACGGTTCCGAGCATTCCGAGCGCATCGCCCGGCATGCCATCCTGCTGGCACAGAACAGCACCGCTTGCGAGATCCTGCTGCTGAATGTCCAGCCGCCAATCGATGCGCCGGAAGTGCTTGGTCACATGCCCTTGCGCGAGATCGAAGCCATGCAGGAAGCCCGCGGCGGCGATGCCCTGGCCTCGACGCGGGCGTTGCTGGATGCCGCCGGTGTCAGCTATGTGCCTGAAGTGGTGCTGGGACCCGTCGCCGAAAGCATCGCCCGCGTGGCCCGCGAGCGCCAATGCGATGCAATCGTAATGGGCCTGCATGGGTCGAGCAAGCTAGCCAATGTTCTCATGGGATCAGTTGCCAGGGACGTGTTCTACCTGACGCCGTGCCCGGTGACAGTAGTCAAGTAGTTCGCCGGGTCAGCCACCACATTACCCGTCGGCAGAGTCGGGGCGACGCCTCGCGAAGCGCGAGCCGAAATCAAGGTCGCCGCGCTCGCAGTGAGCGGCGGGATCACGCCCCCTGGTCGGATTCCGGCTTGCCGCCGGATGTCAGCAGCGTCTTCAGCCCGACGTAGGGCCTGGGCTGCTCCGGCGCGACCTCAGCCGGCGCAGCCACCCGCTGCAGTTCAGCCTCCAGAGCGCGGACGCGCTGCGCCAGGTCGGCTTTGTCGCCCTCGAGCGCAGCCACCTGGCGGCGCAAACGCGCGGCCGCCCACTGTCCCCTGATAACCGCCGGCGACGATACCAGTCCGGCGATGATAGCGCCCAGGCCAATCGCCAGCAGCAACACCATCGCCAGCGAACTGTCAAAGTTCCAGAAGACAAAGCTTACCGTCACCGGTACATTGTTCTGCAAGGCAAAGGCCACCGCGGCTACGGCGAAGGCGATGCCGAAGATCAGCAGGAGTTGCATTTTTTCCTCCGTTCGTGGCCGGGCTGAAAGCGCATACAGCATGGCTTGAAATTTTTATGGATCACGCCTGACGTGTCCGGAACAGTATAGTGAAGGCAAAGGGAGGCATGGATAAGTTATAGTTGTGCCCATGTCATTTCCAGGGAGATCCGCCGTGCGCCTGCTTGCCCGTCCGCTTCTGGCCGCAGTGCTGTTCTTCCTGCATGCCTTCGCCGCAGCGCAGGGAGTTCTGCCGCTTTCCGCCGGTCAGTCGCTCTACCTCCCGATCTATTCGCATCTCTACCATGGCGACGTCAACCCCCGCACCGGCAAACCGTCGGAAACTCTCGTATCCGCCCATGTCAGTATCCGCAACACCGACCCCATCTCCGGCATGAAGGTCGTCAGCGCGCGCTATTACAACACCGCCGGCAAGTTGCTGCGCGAATTCATGCCAAAACAGCAAACGATTCCGCCGCTGGGAACCTATGAGCTTTACGTCTCGCGCTCCGACTCATCAGGCGGTTCGGGGGCCAATTTCATCATCGACTGGGACGCCGACAAACCGATCAATCCACCGCTGGTGGAAGCCTTGCACGCCGACATCCGCGAAGCGCGTACCCTGCTTTTCGTCACCACGGGACGCCCCATCCAGACCCGCTGATCAGTCGTCCCGCGGGAAAAGCGCCGACTCGATCTCGAAGCGACCGTGCGGCGACGCCATCGCGATCAAGGTGTGGCCGGGCTCGACGATGAAGTCGGCAGAGGGATTGAACACCCAGTCGCCGCGTGTGCGCACCGCGAGCAGGATGTAGCCCGTTCCCTTGAGGCTCAACTCGCCCAAGGCCATGGGCTCGAAACCCTTCGGCACTACCACTTCCTCCACGCGCAGCTTGTGGTCGGTGCGCAGCATCTCGTCGAGAAAGGACACCACGTGCGGCCGGATCATCGCCGAGGCGATGCGCATGCCGCCGGTGAAGTTGGGCGA